>DATFBG010000001.1:0-2676 GCA_035253945.1 Nitrososphaeraceae archaeon
GTAGCTGCTCAGCAAAGAGCCTTACAAGCTCAAAATGAATTAAGGAGAATACAAATAGAAGCACAACAAAACGAAGCCAAAGCAATTGGAGAACAAAAAGCTAATATAGCTAGAGCAGAAGGAGTCAAACAGTCCAATATATTGGAAGCAGAAGGAGAAGCACAAGCTATAACAATAATAGACCAACAGCTAAGGAATAATCCTACATACTTGGAATGGCTGAAAGCAACAAAGTGGGATGGAAAACTACCACTAGTCACAGGAGGAGGTCAAGGAGTCACTCCTTTTATAGAGATTCCAACAGCTGGAAGTGAATTAGAAAAGGAAACACAAACAGCAGCAGGACAGGGAAATACTACCACGAGCTCATCTTCATCTCGTTCGTCATCTATCCTGAGTCGTCTTAATCCCTTGGCTCAAGAATAATACGAAGGATAACAAAACAGCAGTGGACTTATTCAAGAAAAGTCCAGTCTGTTTGCTCACAGCTTCCTTAATTGAACCAATTGTCGACTAACACACTCACCGATTTAACCAGTGTTTATCTGCTGTTATTCTTTTACCTAATATTATTCTTCTTTGTAATAGATCAGCAACCAGTAGCGGCACAACCAGACAAAGTAAATTTTGTCCCCTATAGCAACTCTATATTCGGAATAGAGGTAGAATATCCTTCAGATTGGGGGAGGCTGGACTTATCATTCTTGCAAAATAATTCTGCAGATCTTAATTTTTATCCCCTTGATGATGCCTCAGGAGCTAAACAAGTAAAGGTACAGATCGAGAATCTGCCATCATCGCCAAACATGACTTTAGAAGAGTACAATGACATAAAAATTGGCTCAGTTGAAGGCCAAATCTTGGACTCAAATTCTACAACTCTTGCAGATTTGCCTGCTCATGAAATAATCTTTACTGATCTAGTTCTAGAAAAGATGCAAGTGTGGACATTAAAAGATGATAAAGTATATACAATAACATACGCTGCAGAAGAAGAAGATTTCCAAAATGAAATACAAACTGCGCGAAGAATGATAGAATCATTTAAAATTACCGAATAGATAAGGGACAGTCGTTCTGAATAGCTACCCTTGAAGACGTATTAGGTCATATGAATAGATCGTTATTCTGGTTATTGGTCGGTATAACGGATAGTGTTTTCATTCATTTCATTATATAGTTTAGGAACATGCAGTCCCTTCTCGGTTGTACTATATATCATCGTACCCTTTTCGGTTGAAAAAACGGGACAGAACTCTAAGCTTTAGCATAAAAGCCGGTTTTTCTTTCATATATCTGCCCATTTTGCATTGCTTTTTTGATGTAAGTTGTCGCCTCGTCTTCTGTAAATTTTCCTGTTTTTACTAGTTCAAACACAAAGTTCTTTTCTTCAACGTCATTCTTGTCTTCGCCGGACAGGCCATTAAATATATCCATGAAAATCTTCAGTTTTGAAACTTCGCTGTGAGGTTTTCCGTGGAGGACTCCGAGATCTACTTTTCCTGTATTAACATCTACTCCTGCAGTTTCTAACATGCGTTGTATAAGATATATTGCACGTTCTGCGTCGTCTACTTCTACCTTGTTCTTTAATAGCAACCTTGCCCGAGCTGTAGCAAGTCTAATCAGGCCTTCAAGCTGCCTGGGGGTAACAGTAATCATCCCCTCAGACTCCACATTTCTCATCTTCATATAATAGTTTCTAATTAGGTCTATTGCTTCGCTTGTTAATTTAGGTTCTAGCTGCTTTGAGAATGCGAGATATTTGCTAAAAAGATCAATATCTATGACTGGTTGAGCAGCATGCTCGGTGTCACGATGGATTTCTAAGATATGACTTGCTATACGACTATCTTTTTCTCTTTCAGGCGTATCTCTTACAACATAAACAAGGTCAAAGCGGGTCAATAACGGCACTGGCAAATTGACATTTTCTGTTATATTCTTAAACGGATCGTATTTGCCATACAAAGGATTGGCTGCTGACAAGATAGAGGTTCTTGCGTTCAATGTAGCAACTATACCTCCCTTTGCCACTGAGCAGGTTTGCTGTTCCATTACCTCATGTAATGCAGAACGATCCTCAGGTTTTAATTTGTCGAACTCATCAATACACACTAACCCTTGATCTCCCAGCACCACAGCTCCGGCTTCGAGCATCATAATGCCTGTCTTGTCTCTAATGACTGCCGCAGTTAAGCCTGCTGCAGTCGAACCTCGGCCAGAAGTATATAATCCTCTGGGTGCAATTTTAGCTGCGAATTTTAGCATTTCTGATTTCGCAGTACCAGGATCGCCCACTAAGAGCACGTTAATATCTCCTCTTCGAGTTGACCCATCTCCTAATCTTTTTGTAACAGAGCCCACAATTAACAACAGAATTGCTTCTTTAATGACCTCATGCCCATATACATGAGGCGCGAATGAAGCGATTAGCTTGTCATATGCGTCTGGCTTTCCAGCGATAGATAAGATATTCTTTTCGTCTTCCGCGTTTATCATTATCCTCTCCACAGTTCTAGTATCCTTGTTACCAGCTCTGCCTCCAAGATATTCAATATTATTTCCTTCCATTCGCAATTTGAAAAGACTTGTTTTGACCTGAGGAGAGAGCTGCTCTTGTTCTATTCGTACAATACCGGTCAGCATAACTCTATCACCAGGACGGCATTGGTC
>DATFBG010000002.1:0-5386 GCA_035253945.1 Nitrososphaeraceae archaeon
CTCAGGGATTGGCTAATAAGCATTGGGTTTAAGGAGATTATCGACGAGGAATCAAGAAAAGGTCTAAAACCTCCAGCTCCTAGCGTCCCCCCCGAAATAGTTAGTCGACTGTCGCGTAGATACATTTATGCTTACGAGCAAATCTCTAATACTAAATTCAGATCTAAAACCTAGTCTTAACTTTCAGAATTAATTAGCTTAATTCATACACGTACAGACATGACGATGAAGTCGCCCGACTTTGAGTTAATACGGAGAATCCCATCTGTGCTCCGGACTCTATTCCACTGTTATTCTGAGTAATCCTTCTGTCTCGGGATCTTGTAGCTTTTTGACCATATTACTGGGGATATCTGATGCTGCCTTGTCACATAACACCGATAGGGTCCGTGGGCAGCAGAATCTGGATTTGCGCATTACTATGTCTCTGTTATCTAATGCTGACAAGTTATAGCTCCCTCGTCCCGTTACCTTAAAAGAAAAATTGGCCACGATTATCTCTATCCTTATCTCTGCATCGTCTCTTCCTATAGCATAACGCAACCTGTTATCTAAATGGCTACATCCTTTATTTGACCTAACGCCGATAATACAATCGCCTCTCCGCGACAGTTCCGGATCACGCGTTACCTCAATGCTTTTCTTATGGAAGCAAAGCACATTGGGATGACCATGGAAAATGACATCGTCCTGAACCAAGACCTAAATTCATAATCGGTCCAAATTAAATCTAGCGGATTTGACGATTAAGGTAAATTTAAATTGCAGAATACAAAGTAGTAAAAAATGAATTGTTACCAGCAGCAGCAGGATATGATAGAGCAATTACAGTCTTCTCGCCTGATGGCAGGCTTTACCAAGTTGAATATGCGATAGAGACCGTTAGAAGAGGAACTCTAGCAATAGGACTAAAGAGCAAAGATGGTGTTATTCTTGCAGTTGAAGAAAAAGCCCGCAAGTTGCAAATTTCGAATGTGACACAAAAAATATTTCAAGTAGACGATCATATTGGTGTTGCGGCAGCCGGATATATTCCTGATGCTCGAACGCAAGTTGACCACGCTAGATTTTTTGCCCAGAGTAACCGCCTTATTTATGACGAGCCTGTTGACGTCGAAGGCGTAGCTAAGAATTTAGCTGATATGGCACAGCAGTTCACTCAGTACGCTGGAGTGAGGCCATTTGGGGTAGCCTTAATTCTAGCTGGTGTCGATAAAAATGGGGCATCATTATACTTGACTGATCCTAGCGGAACGTACATAGGATACGACGCTGTGGCGATAGGAGCAGGTAGCGACCAGGTTACCGAATTTTTGGAAAAACAGTACCAGATGGAAATACCGATGGATGATGCTGGCGCTTTGGCGATGGAGTCTATATACCTCGTCAGCGAAGAAAAAACTGGAACTAGACACGTAAAGATGGCTGTTATAGATAATGAAACAAAGACTATGAGAAAGGTAGAAGATAATGACATTGAAAGATACGCAAGTATAGCAAAAGATAAGAGCCCAAAGAAATAGAGTCTTAAAAGTTTATTATAAATGATGATATCACTTAAACAAAATATATGTCGGTTCAGATAGGGGCCCTCGCACCCAAGATCCATACCTCTGAGTGGGTACAAGGCAGGCCCATTGACATTAGTCAAGAAAAAGGGAACGTTGTTCTAGTTGAGGTTTTCCAAGTAAATTGTCCAGGCTGCTTTATCTATGGTCTCCCAGAGGTCATCAACATATTTACTCGCCATCGGGAAGAAGCAATTAAAGTCTTCGGGTTGGCTACAGCATTTGAAGATTATGACCAAAACACCCTTTCCAACTTGAAAAAGTTGGTGTCGACCGGTGAGGTAATAGGTGAGACCTTGAGGACCTTGAGGGAGTACGATCAGTTGCGTCCTGGTAATAAGCTGCCTTATACAATCCCATTTCCAGTCGCGATGGACATGATTGTGAGAGAATCTTATCCCGTAACCGAAAGCAAAATAAAAGACTTTATCGAAGCTAACATAGAGGGCTATCGTTCTTACAGTGAAGGAGATAAATCGCTAATTTCCAATCGAGTCAGGCAGTACCTCAATTCGAAGAAATATACTGCTAAGACATTTGAGGAGTACTCTTTAAGGGGAACACCCTCAACAATAATTATAGACAAGAAAGGAATATTGAGATACAAGGTGTTTGGAGTGAATAACAACTTAGAAAGGATGGTTCAAAATTTGTTGCAGGAATAATGCCCACTGATATTTCAGTGGCAATCCCTGACTCCTGTTTGTCTGACGAACAGACTCTTCGAGACAAAACTCTGAAGATAGGCAAAATAGCGAGAGCATCATCTATCTTCCGAGTAAAAACCATATATCTATATGATGACAGGGAAACGCAAGCTAAAAAAGTGGACCGCAGGTTGATCAAACTAATTTTAACATATTTAGACACCCCACAATATCTAAGAAAGACTCTATTTCCACATATGCAAGAATTGAGATATGCTGGACTACTTCCCCCGATAAAAGCTCCACACCACAAAGAGTGGCATCATATAAAGTCTGTGAAAGAGGGGGAAATAAGAGTTGGGGTTGTGGTTAAGGCCAAGGAAAAGCTCTTTGTCGATGTAGGCTTAGGTCCACTTGTGCCATTAGAGGGAAAGGCCCCTGTTGGAGTAAAACTAAATGTGCAGCTTAAGTCTCCTTTTTCCAATCTTCGTGCCGAGAAAATAGGTCCACAAGACATTACTTCGTATTGGGGGTTTCGAGTCCATGAAGCAGGATCTTTGAAAACGTTACTCGATAAGGTAAGAGATAGCATAGTAATCATCACATCAAGACAAGGTAAGTCGCTCAAGAATTTCAAGTCCCATCTTTCAAATGAATTAGCACTTAAAAAAGGGATCTTGTTGGTTTTTGGATCCCCCAGAAAAAGTGTCCATCAAATCCTATCCAGTGAGGGGCATGATGCAAGTTCATATCAATTTATTGTCGACATGTTCCCCAATCAAGGAACGCAAACTGTGAGATTAGAAGAAGCCTTTTTCGGGTCACTTGCCATCATCAACTATTTTCTTGATTCCTAGGACAGGAGTCAAATCTTCGTCTAGCGTTCTCCCAATCACGTAGATTACAAATAGTAGCATTGTAGGGATTTTTAACACGCGACGGGTTATAAATTTATTAACGGGGAATCGACAACGTTCATTATCAATGGGCCACCGAAAATATAGTGCACCGCGCCGTGGAAGTGTAGCATTTAGGCCGAGATCTCGAGCAAAAAGTCTAGAAGCGAGAATTAGGACTTGGCCCAGTTTAGACCAAGATAAACCAGCTCTTGTGGGATTTGCTGGTTTTAAGGCTGGTGGAATTAATATCTTGACAGTCGATGACCGGGAAAAGACTCCTAATTTTGGTAAGCATTTCTTGAATCCTTCAACGGTTATTGCTACCCCTCCAATACGGATAATAGGTATTCGCGGATACAAACAGTGTATAAATGGTAGGCAGGCGACTTTTGATGTGTACTCTAGAGATGCGCCCAAAGAGCTCGTGCGTAAGGCAGACATGAAATATAACGAAGAGCTCTTTGTTAAGGCTAAGGAAAGCTTGGCTTCTATAGATACTGTGGTGGCAACGGCTGCTGTTTTTCCTAAAGAAGTGAACCTGTCTCAAAAAAAACCGTTTGTATTTGAGATAGCTGTTTCCGGCAGCGACAATGAAAATAAATTCGAATATATCAAAGGTCTACTGGGAAAAGAAATTCGTGTACGAGATGTTTTTCAACCGGGACAGTATGTGGACGTTCTTGGGATAACAAGAGGAAAAGGAGTGGAAGGACCTATAACTAGATTTGGAGTTAAGCGAAAGCAACATAAATCTAGGAAGAGTGTTAGAGCAGTTGGAACATTGGGACCAATTTCTCCTGCAGTAGTGATGTATACGGTTGCGAGACAAGGTCAAAGAGGGTTCCATCAGAGAACTGAATACAATAAGAGAATACTGTTAATATCGTCTGCTGGCAAAGATAATCAAATATCTATTAATCCAAGTGGCGGGTTCAAGCATTTCGGTCTTATAAAAGAGGACTACATAGTATTGCGTGGCTCAGTACCCGGAGTTCCCAAAAGGCTTGTAAAACTGCGTCAACCTGTTAGGAATACTAACAGAAAAATAATTGAGCCAAAAGTGGTTGAGGTAATGGTAAGATGAAATCTGAGCTGGTAGTCAGGTCCCTAGACGGGTCAACTGAGAGCACTATGCCACTGCCTCAGGTTTTTCAAACTCCTTTTAGACCCGAAGTCATTCATCGGGTTTATGTTAACTTGCTATCGCACGCGTTCCAGCGACAGGGTCGCTATCCGGCCGCAGGAGAATTGGTAAGCGCTGAATCTCGGAATACTGGCCTTGGAACTGCGAGGCTTGCCAGGATTCGTGGCCAGGGATTCAGTAGGGCTGGACAAGCGGCTGGTGTTGCAAGCGTTAGAGCAGGCAGAGCGGCGCATCCACCCGAATCATGGAAGGTAATCCATAAAAAGATAAACAAGAAGGAACGACGTCTTGGCCTCTTTTCAGCTATAGCAGCTACCGCCCAAAAAGATCTTATCATAGGGAGAGGCCATCGTGTTGAGGGAATTCCGGATTTTCCTATTGTGTCCTCTAATAATCTAGAGTCGATTACTAAAGCACGCGATCTTCTAAAAGTTCTAGTAGCTTTTGGACTAGCTGATGATCTCTCAAGAGCACGTAGGCCAAGAAAGGGGGGAGCGGCATCTAAGGGAAAGAGAACAAGACGTGCTGGAACGTGCGCATTGATAGTTGTTAGGAAAGGATCAAGTATTCTTAAGCTATCCAATTCTATACCTGGCGTCGATGTCAAGAGCATTGAATCCTTAAGCGTATTGGATTTGCTTCCTGGCTCAAAACCAATACGACTGACCATCTTTTCGCGTGGCTCGTTAGACTATCTAGAAAGACCTATACCGAGTAATCTGCAAAGTGAAAACAAAATATGAAAGTGAAGAGAAAGAAAGAGAATGTTGTATCAATAGAGAAGGCAAATAGCACTTTTGTCCAACCATACGTGACAGAGAAAACATTTAACGCAATTGAGAAAGAGAATAAACTAACCTTTATTGTATCAGAAAAATCTAGCAAAAGAGAAATAATTGAAGCCTTAAAATTAGTCTACGAAGCCGATGCAATTGAGGCAAACACCGCTAAGACAATCCAAGGAAAGAAAGCGATCATAAAGTTTAGGACTGAAGGCGGAGCAAGAGAGCTTGCTACACGGTTGGGGCTGGTTTAATATCACATGTTCTTAGTTAGGTTTAAAAGGAGTACAGTAACTGGAGATAACTGATTCTGATTGGTCCGTGAATTCAAATTCAAAGGTTATTC
>DATFBG010000003.1:0-4475 GCA_035253945.1 Nitrososphaeraceae archaeon
AAACCAGTCAAGGATCAAAATGTGGACAAGTTTCTGACTTATCTCTGGAATAAATTTCGAACCCTGCCTTTCGCACTAAGATGGATTCTGGATAACTATGAAGAGATAGAAGCACGCCGGATGCTTGACATCCTTGTTAAAAAAAGAAATGTTCACGCATATCCAACATTAATTGAAGGTAACAACAAATTCGTAGCGCAGGCTGAACATACAATTATGCCTATAAATGGTTCAACGCGCGTGATAACACTTTAGACTCTATTAGCTAAGTACCGGCTCCGTCGTCTTCCCACAAGCTGTTTTTCCACATAGCTGATTCTTTATGATCATTTTTATTGATTGTACTTATATTCCGTGCTCGACTCTTTTTTTGAATGCACTATTCATTTGTTGAAGATTGCTCTCGACGTCCTCTATAAGTCTACGGCCCGCAATAATAGTCCCAAATCCAGAAAATAATTCCGAATGTAGAAGGCGAATATGATCTCTAGAGATCTCTTGAAATCTAAATATCCTTTCTCCATTCAGAAAACCTGGAATAAATGATTTCCCTTTCCATCTGAGTTCATGATCTTCTTCCAGCTTAGTGATGGTGGGTCTATAAATTCTATTTTTTCCTTTACTTGTTCTCACACTTATTTTCAATTTCTCGCCGAGACGAGCTTCACCGATTATCTGTATTATGACCGGATTCCAGAGATGGAAAGTAGAAAAGTCAGTAAGAACTTTCCAAGCGGCTGAAACACATGAGTATAACTCAATTTCCGTTCGTATTTCTTTCAATTTATTCCCCTCACAGCAAACGTTTGTAATTTTGGCTTCGGTTCGGGATATTGCAGCAGGGAACTAAATTTAAACTTGGTTTTATGTATAAATTGGTTTGTGATATCAAACCATAGCCTAAGATATATCAATAGTTAGCTTGATACTATGCAAAAGGTATTTAACCCACTCGTGGAACTCTGAGTGCCCTGCTCTCTCTATATATTCTATATTCTGCATCTACTTGTATAGCTGCTTGTATAATTTTACTTTTTATAGACTTAGATGAATTTAGAAACATCGTCGTATCCTTTGGTAAACAATGTCCACCAATCCCCTCTCTTGGTTCAAGAATATTTACATTCCACTTTGTATTGAGTGAATCTCTTAATTCTGCAAAGTTTATGTTATTCGCTTGACAGTATAGATAAAGATCCTCAGCAAATGCTATCTGTAAATATCTATGTGCATTCTCTATTATCTTTGTTAATTCAGCAATCTCTATGTCTGATACTGGATGCATAGGTATTCCTAGACTAGCTTTTTTGGTACTACGGCTTGTATAGTCAGTGTTGCTATTGCTACTACTGCTAATATTGTCATTAGCATTATTTGTAAGTCTACTACTACTACTACCTCTATCATCGTCACTTGATGTTAGTTCTGTAGTAGTTGTTGTTGCTGTTGTAGTTGCTGTTGTTGATGTTATTGATTCCTTTGCCATTGTTGTTGCTGTTGCTGTTGTTGATGTCAATTCTGATTCTGATGATGGTAATATATCTGCACCATCATAGAACTGCATAGCTACTCTAAGACAGCAATCACAAACTCCACCTACAACACGTAATTGATTAACACCATGTTCCTTTTCTTCTAAAGCGTACCATCTATGTGGTGCATGAGCAACATGTAGTCTGTGGTTTAGCATTTCAAATATTTTCCTTGATGTTCCTTTTGGAATTGTACTTTCTATTGTAACTAGTGCTCCGTTTTTGGCTTCTTTTGAGATTTTATTTTGTACTATTGATAACAGACCTTCTATTTGAGGTGAAAATATGTCTTCTTGTTTGTGTGTTGAGACACATATTATATAGACATCAAATCCACTAAAGTTGATAGCTTTTTTTATTCCCGCTATTTTCTCTGCACGTTCAAGTGCTTTTGTGCTAATATCATATCCATATACGTCAAAGCCTCTTTCTTTGATATATTTAGCTACTGGTAGTCCTAATTGTCCCAGTCCTATTACTAGGACTTTGTGGAAAGTTATTTCTGGAAAGACTCCCCACAAGGATGTTCATCATCGTAACTATTAACATCAAATGAAAATCTAGGAGCTTCTTCCAAAATTAATGCAACTAAAACCCTCGATTGATATTTATAAAGCTTAAGAGTTAATTAATTAATGAGAATTTACATATAATTTCTCTTAAACAAACTAACTTGCTAATCCCTGAAGATAAGAGAATTAGTTGCAGCGCAAACTAGTTCACCTTTACTCCTATAATGTTATACATTTATTACATCTTCAGAATTGAAGGGTTTCAGGAAATGAATACTCTCTTCTGGTAGAGCAACATTATTGCGTTCACAATCGAGGAGGCGACCGCGCTCCCTCCTTTCCTTCCATTATTAGTAATAAACGGAATATTCATCATGGCAAGTTCCTTTTTTGATTCTAGGGCGGAGACAAACCCTACCGGTACACCAATTATTAGCGCAGGTTTTGCAATTCCTTCCTTAACCATCTTGATCGTTTCATATAGGGCTGTTGGCGCGTTACCAATCGCAACTATGCCACCATCCATCTCCTTAGAGGAATGTCGCATGGCAAGTTCAGACCTCGTCTTGTTCTGAGCTCGCGATTCATTAATTACATTATCGTTTGAAATATTGCAAACTACTCTTAATCCGAGGTTTGAAATCAGAGTCTTATTCAAAGCCACTTTGACCATTTCTACGTCTGTCACAATTGAACACTTGTTCTCAATAGCGTTGAAGACAGATGCAAACACATTGTGTCCAAAGACTAGTCCATTAGAACCAGCAAAGTCAAAATCTGCCGTTGAATGAATAGCTCTTCTGACTATCGGCCATTCTAATATATTGTATGGATGTTTTCCCACCTCTTCCTCTATAATTTCAAAACTCTGCGATTCTATGTCATATGCTTTCTCAGACATCTTCCTACGTTTTGCACCCTGCTCTTGTTTTTTACGGTCTTTTTCAGTCTTGTTTAAGCCCAGCTCTCCTTTCCACCTCCAACGCACGCTGTAACACTAGCTCGACTAGCTTTTTGTCTACTCCTAAATGTCTTGAGAGAAATCCTTTTTTGAAGTTATTCTTGATCAATGCTGAATGTACTTCTTGGGCTATATCCTGCTTAATATGTGAACCTTTATGCAAAAAATAGGGCATAATTAATAACGTCTTTGGACCCTGTGAAACTATCTTTGTTATTGCTTTTTCAATGTTGGGTTCGTCTAATTCAAGAAAGCAAAAACTCACACTATGATAAGACTGTTTAAGACTACCCACAGTATGAATGAATGCATCTCTTGCTCTTTTGTCGCTACTTCCGTGCCCGATGACTAGAACATCACAATCATTATCCTTCAAACAGACGTTGTTATTTAGCTTAGTTTCAGAAATTCTTTCCACAATAAGTTCACTCAAAAGATAGTGATAACATAGCGGTTTTGCAATCCCAATTCTCAACTTTTGATTCTTGCAAATAATTGCGCTTTGCCTAACGGCTTCCTTTAGTTTTAGGCCGGGATAGAGAAAATATGGAATTATCGTAATAAATACCGACCCGTTTTGAACACATTTCTTTATGCCCTCTTCTATAAAGGGGGGAAGGACTTCTAAGAAACAATAGCCAGAATAATCGTACTGTCCTTTGAGTTTGAGAAGCGAGCAGATCTCAAATAGTTCTTGGTTTACCTCTGGTTCTCGGCTTCCCCTATCGATGATCAGCAGAGCTCTTTTCAATTTGATCAGTAACTTATCCTAGCGACTGCTATTGTTAGGTCTGGTGGGAATTTTTGTTTAGGGATGATGAGATTTCCTCTAGAGGCCAACATTGCTGATGCTTCAGCTACACTCGCTGTTCCCTCGTAATCAAGGACGGCTTGAGAAGGATTTGGTACGTTGACTTTGCTTAATTCTTCTTTATTGTGGAGTTCGATTGGGAAATTTTTTTGTTTGGAAAACTCTTGTAATCCGTTTACTATAGCACCCCGGTTAATAGAGGATACAGAGTAAATACACTTCATACTCAAGCCATGTCTTTTCATGACAGTCTGTATAGCGTTTTCGATATTCTCTTTACTAGTCGTCCAGTGCAAACCCAGGCCAACTATAAGACTTTTAGGTCGATAAATAACAGCTTTATCTAGAATTTCTGGTTGGCTAATTATCTTGTCTGAAATTATTAGGCAGCCCTTAAAGTCTGGGTTCATTAGATCTTCCACATTAGTGACCTTTGAAATATTCTTCGGAAGTTGAGCACTCGTCCACCAATCTTTTTGGCCTGTATCCTGATAAAGTGCTATTTTTTCCTCATTGACCATAAGTGCACTTACTTTTGTTACGTTTTGATCATTTTCAATTTCCCAACCGAATTGCCTTCCTATCAAATCAACAGATATGGTTTCATTTACATCTGCTGCTGTAGTAATAACTGGCTTAGAATTCGGAAAAAAAGATGA
>DATFBG010000004.1:0-10125 GCA_035253945.1 Nitrososphaeraceae archaeon
GATATTCATTTTAAAACTGATTTAATAATAAAGAACAAGGCATTTGGAATGGTAACAGAACAAAAAGTACAGAGCTTAACTATCTCCATTGTCATCGGCATGAGATGCACGTCGCTAATTCGGTAAAAATATAATAATTGAAGGTTAAGGTAGAACAGATGTATCTCTATACAAGACACTCACTAGTTTTCAAGACGAAGCAGCTTGGGATTGATTGATTGATGATGATAGGACAACAATAGTAAAACTATGCTCTCGTCTGACAAATCCAAAAATGATTATTCCTAGGCCTATTGCTCCCCACAGAGAATTTTTGTCTTAACGCTATTACAAGATCAAAATTCTGAAAACATCCCTCTTCTTTTATCGTCACTTCATAGTTGGTATTGACTCTAGGAATGCTAGAACTAAGGTAATCAGTGTAACCAGATGATGAACTATAAATTAATTTATTTGAATAGTTCTTTGAGAATTTTTTCTTTCATAATCAGAAGTCCTATGAAAAAATGTCCAGCGGAAGGAAAATTCGAAAGGGGTTTGATTTAGGCACTAATAGTCACCTTGTTCCGATATCTTTACGCCTAAACAAGCGTCCTTCAATTGCTTTACTAAAGTTAAGAGGTCTTTTAACAATAGCTTATTGTTAGCTGAAACTTTTATTTGATCTATGAGAGAGCTACCAACTATAACAGCATCAGCCCCCGATTTAACGAGTGAAGTTATCTGATCAGCCTTGCTAATTCCAAACCCCACAGCTATTGGAAGCTTTCCGTGAGTGATTTGCTTAATCTTCCTTATGCTCTGAAACGTATAGTTTGCATAATCTGATCTTGATCCTGTGATGCCATATACTGATACAACATATAGAAAGCCTGAACATACTTTCATTATTTGCCTTATTCGAAGTGTATCAGAATTCGGTGAAGCAAGAAATACAGTGGCCAAATTATGTATAGATGCAGCTTTCACATAGGCATAAGATTCTGTAATCTCCATATCCGGGAGGATAAGTCCATCAATACCTTGTAGTTTAGAAGCCTTCATAAATTTCTCTAGGCCTGCTCTGAAAACAATATTTGAGTAGGTCATGATTACTAACGGCAAATCAGGAAATTTTTTTCTCAAGTTTCCACAAGCCTGCAGACACTTTTGAGGCGTTGCTCCATTCTTCAATGCTACACTGGAGGCCCTTTGTATTGTCGGACCGTCCGCGATAGGATCGGAAAAAGGAATTCCAATTTCTATTATATCTGCTCCAGCTTTTACCAAGGTACTTACAATCTGTTCTGTATGCTCAAGGGTTGGATAGCCGCCTACTACATAGCAAATCAGCGCTGGCTGATCTTTTGATGCCAAATCACGAAACTTATAATAGATCCTGTTGTCTTCTAGCTTACTTGTTAACATTCCTTATTTACTTGGATGTTCCCTTTTAAGGTAACTAAGAACTATCCCAAGGTCTTTGTCACCTCGTCCTGATAACGTTACAACAATATTTTGATTTTTATCGCCCCGTTTAGCCAGCTTCATTGCATATGCTATTGCATGTGATGACTCTAATGCTGGTATGATACCCTCAAATCTACATAGTTTAACAAAAGCATCAACAGCATACCTATCAACACATAGAACGTATTTTACTCTATGCTTGTCTCTAAGGTATGCGTGCTCAGGGCCTACTCCAGGATAATCCAACCCAGCCGAAATACTATGAGTATTAGATACCTGACCGTATTCGTCTTGTAGGATATATGTCTTCATCCCATGTAAAATCCCTTCAGAACCAGCCAACAGGCTCGCACAATGCTGCTTGGATTTAAGTCCCTTGCCTCCAGCCTCAACTCCAATTAGTGACGTCGTCTTGTCATCTATAAATGGATAAAAAGAACCAATTGCATTGCTGCCTCCGCCTACACAAGCAACAATAAAGTCGGGTGAGCGTGGGGAATAATCGTGCATTTGATCTCGAATCTCATTTCCTATTACACTTTGGAATTCTCTTACCATAGTTGGATACGGATGCGGTCCAACCACAGATCCTATTAAATAGTAAGTATCTCGTACATTACTTATCCAATCGCGCAGCGCCTCATTGATAGCATCCTTCAAGGTACGTGAACCGGTCTTGACTTCATGAACTTTGGCACCCATTAACCTCATTCTAAGGACGTTTGGCTTTTGTCTCTCCATATCTTTCGTACCCATGTATATTTCACATTGTAATTTGAGTGCGGCACATGCAATAGCAGTTCCAACACCATGCTGCCCTGCACCAGTTTCTGCAATTACCCTCTTTTTGCCCATCCTTTTTGCCAACAAGGCCTGACCTAAAGTATTATTTGTTTTATGAGCTCCTCCATGCAATAGATCTTCTCGTTTTAGGAAAATGCTAGACCCTCCAAGATATTCTGTCAAATTTTTTGCAAAATATAGAGGTGTGGGTCGACCAGCAAACTTAGTAAGATAATACGCAAGATCTTCCATGAAGACAGGATCGCTCCTGTATTTATCATAGGCTGACTCTAGTTCATTAATCGCCGGTACGAGTGTCTCGGGAATGAACTTTCCACCATATTTTCCGAACTTGCCTCTGTCATGGAAAGCAGTCTCCAAATGTTATCCCCTTACTTATTGTCACAGGGACATATTAAGAGATATGAGTTCTAAAGCGATCTATATAGTTCCTTAACCTTTGAAGGAATATTACCCGACTCAACAATACTGGTTCCAATCAAAAATGCATCAGCCCCTGCCTTTTTCAAGGATACGATTTGTTCAGGAGAACTTATGCCGCTTTCACTAACTATTATGTTATTACCTTTATCGTATTTCTCTAATAGTCTTTGTGTTACACCTAGATCTATTTCAAAGGTACTCAGGTTTCTGTTATTAATACCTATCAAATCATAGGTTTTCGAGTCTTCCAATGCCTCCTTAAACTCATTTTCTGAATGCACCTCAACCAAAGTACATAGACCTTTTGATCTGGCTAGAGTCGAGAACTTCTCTATGCTGCCTTCTGCTAGATCTTGATCAAATACCGATTTTATTAGTAAAATGCAATCTGCACCAATTTTCTTGGCACTTTCAATTTGAACTTCACTAACAATTATGTCTTTCATCAATATTGGTACACCTACATGTCTACGGACGGAAGCAAGGTGCTTGATAGAACCGGAGAAAAGATAAGGCTGTGTCAGTACTGATAGAGCAGCTGCTCCATTCTCTACCATGTCGCGTGCTACAGAAGCAATATTGGTCTCGTTGAAAGAAACATTAAGTTTTTCTCTGCTAGGAGATGATAGTTTAATCTCTGTGATTAGCGGCGCATGCGGGCATTTCAGAATTGATTTCTTAATACTTATAGATTCGTGACTTAACTGATAGCCGTACTCCACGTCATACGCACCTTCATCTAATGACCTGAATGAGTTATCGGCTAAAATCTTTAAACCGTGATTTGGTCTGGCGAACCTGCTCACATATACCATTACATTAAATGATACATTCAAAGATCAGTTTTAAATGTAGCTTTACTTTAGATTCCCATTTTACACTACGGATTGGATACTAGGATAATTAATATAATATCATACACAACCTTATTTATCTGCATATGCCTGAAAGTGCTATTTTTCTTGATAGGTCTAAATTGTCACCAAGATATATTCCTAAGGAATTGCCGCATCGAGAGAAAGAAATAGAAAAAATCTATCACACATTCAGGGACTCGTTCAGTACTCCGGAGAGCTTTCCTCTTACAACAATGCAGATAGTCGGTCCTGCAGGGATTGGTAAGACTTCAACCGTTTTATCTACAATGAAAATCCTCGATGACCAATTTGCGAAGAATAGGCTAAAGATGAAAACTGCATACGTAAACCTGAAACTGCAAGGAGGAAACAAGTATGCGATCTATAGATTTATCCTAGAAAAGATTGCACCAGAATTGCCAGCACAAGGACTAAGTGCGGAAGAAATGTTGAGATACCTGCTCCGATATCTCATTGAAAATAAAACCTTTGCATTCATAATCCTTGATGAAATTGATTATTTGATAAAAATAACTAAAGATAGCGGAATTGTATACGACCTCACCAGGCTAAATGAGTTCGATCCTGAAAACCCTTGCTATGTTAAGGGTGTAATTTTCATAGCTAGAAGCACAGAATTCTACTCAAAGCTAGACCAAGCTGAACTAAGTAGTCTAGGGCGGGTCCCGATAAAGTTTCCAATGTATACTCTTAAACAGGTTAGTGACATTTTATCAAAGAGATGCTCTGAGGCCTTTCGACCTAGAGTTGTAGGATCTGATTTAATAGACAAAATTTCAGAAATAACAATTTCTCCAGTTGTCAAAGGAGACATCAGATACTCTCTTGAATTGCTACTTTATGCTGGCAATCTTGCCGAGTCTGAAGGCAAAGCTGTAGTATCTTTAGACCATATCCTTAGAGTCCATAGCCAAATACACCCGTCACTTACTTTAGAGCAGATCCGTGACTTATCCAAGAATCAGCTCATCACTCTGCTTGCGATTGCGATCGCAATGCGCCTCAGAGATAGGAATTATGTCGATATCCGAGAAATTCGAAGCCATGCATTTGCAATATGTGAAGATCTGAAAATCCGGAAAATAGAAGTTGAGGATTATCTGGATGATCTCAAGGTAAAGAACATAATAGAAATTAAATCGTTAAAAGAAATCGGAATCCACTCTGTTTCCCCTGATGAACTTCAGACTGTGCTACGCAACCAGATTAAAAATTATGCTATAAATGGAGTAAGCAAGAAGAATTGAATGTGAATGATATCATAGAAAAAGGCCTAGGAGGCTTGGGCAAAATAAAGCTGATAAAAGCGCTAGCTGAGGAAGACAGATTGATGACAATTTATAGCTTACACAAGAAAACTCATCTTAAAAGAGAAGATATAAAAAGAAATCTGAATGACCTAATCGAGATACAATGGGTAAAGGAGGAGAAACTTGCTAATATTCTTTACAGATTGAACAGACAAAACGAAAATGTCCAGCACCTTTTGACCTTTTTCAAAAATGTAGAGTACATTTACTATCCATAAAAGTTCAAGTTTTTTTCTGACGGGAGAATCTGATCGAACAGGGAATCGATTGCAGCTCTTTCTAGGAGAAAACCTTTGGAAACTTCATTGGCATATTGCTGTATGTCAATGTGATCCAATCGATCAGCCATGTCAGATTCAGTCAAATCACTTTTTTCTGCCCTTTCCTTGAGTGCAAGAATAATCCTGTCTAAATGATAGTTGACATGTATTTCATCAGCTTCTTCTAAAGAAACCGAATAAATTTCTGATATTTTGAAATTAATGGTATTTTCATCGCTATGAGATAACTCTCTATGAATGTCATATATTGCATTTTTTCCTCTGAGCTTTTGTGCTCGGCCAACATGAATTCTGTCGCTCATATTTGTGATCTAGTGATACAATGCCTTTGATATTTACTCTTATTAATCTATTCTGAGTGTGTACTATAGAATAGACCTGTTTAACCTTAGCTCTAACCAAGTAATTATAAACATACCACCAAAAAAAGGAATAAAAAGGCGTCTAAACAATATCTGATGTGCAGTCAAGAAGACGAGATATTAGGTCAGTGAGGCCGAAATATATCTTTGTTACAGGTGGAGTAATGTCTGGCTTGGGTAAGGGAGTGATATCTGCATCTACAGCGAAGTTACTACAGCTTACGGGACTAAAAGTTTCTTGTGTTAAAATTGATCCCTATGTAAATTATGATGCTGGGACTATGAACCCGGTTGCACATGGAGAGGTTTTTGTGACAAAAGACGGTGGGGAGTGTGATATGGACTTGGGCAATTACGAACGCTTCCTAGATGTTGCGCTGACAAGAGAACACAATATTACGACAGGAAGAGTCTATCTTGAAGTGATCCAACTAGAAAGAAAAGGAGAATATCTGGGCCAATGCGTGCAAATTATTCCGCATGTAACAGATAACATCAAAGATAAACTTAGAAAAATAGTACACGATGAACAACTAGACGTAGTTGTGATAGAGTGTGGAGGAACAGTAGGCGACATAGAAAGCCTCCCCTTCCTTGAAGCATTTAGGCAAATAGAGTTAGAGGAGGGAGGCTCAAATACTCTTTTTATCCATGTCACTCTTGCTCCCGTATTAGACGTTGTAGGCGAACAAAAGACCAAACCAACACAACATAGTGTGCAGGAACTTAGAAGAATTGGAATTCAGCCCGACATATTAGCTGTTAGATGCAAAAGGCCGCTTTCGACGGAGACTAGAAGAAAAATTTCCCTGTTTGCGAGCGTGGATAGAAGATCTGTCATTTCCTGTCACGATGTGGCGTCAATTTATCAGATTCCAGAGGTACTTGAGGAGCAGGGAATGCTTGATGCCATATCTGAAAAAATAGTTATGAGAAAGAATAAACTCCAATGGTCCAAGTGGAAAGAAATTTCGAAATCTTCATACAATTTCGATTCAACGAGTCTAAAAATAGCAGTAATTGGTAAGTACGTCAGTCTTGCGGATAGCTACGTAAGTGTATATCACGCATTATGGCATGCAGGCTCCCATATCGGAAGCAAAATTGAGATAGAATGGATTGACTCGGAGGCGTTTGAAAATAGGTCTGGGGTATTGAAGCTAAGATATTTTGACGGTTTTGATGGAATAGTTGCACCGGGAGGGTTCGGGAAGCGAGGAAGTGAAGGTATTATAAATATAGCCAATTATGCGAGGGTCAACAAAATTCCGTATCTAGGAATATGCTTCGGATTTCAGCTGGCTATAGTAGCATTTGCAAGAAATGTGTGCATGCTGGAAAACGCCAATTCTACTGAACTTGATCCCGATACAGGATACCCAGTCATTAAATATATGCCTGAACAAAGTGCACAGAAGGAAATGGGCGGCTCAATGCGACTAGGAGAGCATGAAATCGAGATAATAAAGGGTAGTAAAGCTGAAAGATTATACGGAAGCCGCATTATTTTTAGAAGACATAGACATAGGTTTGAGTTTAACCAGGATTATCGTCAAAAAATCGAAGACCATGGAATGATTCCCTCAGCTCATTCGGATCGGGGTTTAAGAACTGAAACTATCGAAATTCCTAAACATCCATTTTATTTTGGCGTTCAATACCATTCCGAGTTCCACAGTAGGCCAGGACGACCAGAGGAATCATTCTGTGCCTTCGTGCAAGCAGCTTTCGCTAGAGCCTAAGTTCGTAGATCTTTTGCCGGGCATCCCGCAGAGATGTTTTTCTGTTTACAAAACCTTTAGTAAGAAGATGACTTAGTGAAAGCCTTACTGTCCTTTCTGGAAGCATTGTCCGGGTGGAAAGATCCTTTTGGGTTAACGCTCCTTCATACTCTAAGGTCTTTAGTACCAGCTTTGCGCTAGGAGGCATACTAAGTAAATCCTCAGCCAACTTGACCTTTTTTGCGATCATCGATACAGGAGAAAAATCTCTGGAGAGCCTGACAAGTCTTGCCGGGAATTTGTGTTTGTAGCATTCTAGAGTTTTCTTAAGAGGAATTCTCGAACCTCCGTCCAGAACAACCTCGCAATGATACCTACTTGTTATATCCGCCACTTGAAGATTAGTGTCGTAAGGAACGATCAATGGACGCCTTGTATTGTCGACAGAGTTTACTGAAACCACAACGAATACGCGCGATTTTTCGAGAACCATTGGACCGCCAGCTGACATAGAGTATGCAGTTGACCCTGTAGGGGTAGACACAATTACCCCGTCACTACTGTCATGCCATACTTCTCGGCCGTCTATCCTCAAAACGTGTTCCATAAGCATCGCACTTTTGCTAGGAAAGACAGCGACGTCATTTAGGACAGGCTCGACCTCTCTTCCATCCACTTTTACTGCTAGACGTAAAACGTCATCAACTTGGTAGTCTCCTGCTACTATCTGTGACAATGCTGAATCAAGGGATCTAACATCTAGTTGTGCAAGAAACCCAGTCGCCTCTGACTCGTAGAGGCCTAGAACCGGGATAGAATTTGTTACCCCCTTGTGGAAATAATCAAGGATTCCCCTATCACCTCCAAATACCAATATCAAGTCTGCCTTATTCCCACCGCCGTAATCGCCATTTTTCATTATTGAAATGCTTATGTTCATAGAATCGAATGCTTTTCTAATCTGCGACAATAACATCTTGTCGATAGGTTCATGCAATGATAGAGCAATCTTCATTAATCATAAGTGATTTGGATCAAGTAATATTTTTTGATTGTGGGTACATGCTTTGCTTTATAGAGAGCATTTAGCCATGAAAACAATAGGTTCGCAGACGACAGGCAAGGTGACAATATTTTTACTGGTGCCTAGGATGGCGAAGAAAATTAGCTTTGGGTATTGGTGTTTGGCATCTGTATTGAGTATCAGGGTTCCCCAAGCATAGTCAAAGCTATTATCTAAAGTATATGATGCTAGTCCGCTTTTTCTTGTGGTGCTCAATTGTTTATAAGACAAATTTAATTCCGTCAATTTAGTCAATTCGATCAAGAAAAAGTTAAGAAAATAACCTACAGTTTAGCGGGAAACGTTGGGATGGCGGCTTCCCTGTTAAACTGTATTATAAGTAGATTATCAAAGCAAGCTATAAGGCTTGTGGAGTATTTTGACTAACTAACTCGTAAAAAAAGATTGTGTTCTTTATTATAGTTGGTTTCCCCGCGACATACAAGAAATAATAAATAGCAACCAAGGAGAATTGCCACAAGATTTAAAGGATAGAATAAGATTGCTATCACCATGCCGAAAAAAAGGACAAGTAGAGGCCGAACTAAGGGTGGTAAGGGGAGTTCTGGCACGGTTCACTGTAGTCAATGTGGGGCTATGGTTCCAAGAGACAAAGCTAAGAAGATTACCGGAAGAATCACACTTGTTGAACCTATGCTAGCCAAGGAATTAAAAGCCCAGGGAGCATATATTGCACCAGCCACCGATGTCAAGTTTTATTGCGTGTCGTGCGCAGTTCACAGAGGCGTAGTAAAAGTAAGATCTGAGGTTGATCGGCGTAGCACTGGCAGGCTAAGATAGAGCTCATAATTTTCGGATTGTAAATACAACCCTCTGACATAGGGTAATTCCTGCAAAAAGGCAAACAAGGAGAAGCGCAAATTGCAAGATTCCCTCCAATGGGATTAGACCCAATATTCCGACAATGAGGAGTCTTTCAGCTCTTTCGCCTATTCCAACACCCTTTAGTTCAATGCCGACTGCCTCGGATTTCGCTCGAGTATAGCTAACTAGTAGAGATAAGGATAATGCTACCTGAGAAATTACTGGATTAGCATGGCCTCCCAGGGGTATGCCTATAAAAATGATGGACTCTGAAAGCTTGTCAAATACAGAGTCTAGGTATGCTCCCTTTTTATTGCTTCGTTTAGTAGCCCGGGCGACACACCCATCCACTATATCTAAGAATCCCGAAATAAGAAGCATCATGCTTCCAGCCAAAGAAGACACATACCAATTGAGCCCCAAAGAAGACATAGATGACATGTATATTAGGCCGCTTACAGCCGCAAAAATAAGGCTCAGGGCAGTCCAAAAATTTGGACTCAATCCGCTTGATGCAAAAAGAGCGCCCATTCTGTCCAGCCTAGAGCCCAAGGATTGTCTAAGCTTGTTTAGCACACTTGTTGTGCTTGAAGTGGATATATTAAATTCATTTCGGATCTGTAGCTGCCTATACCGCTAAATGCGGCACTTAAAGGGCTGCGGGTCGCTATTTCTGCTATCTATTTAATGTATATTAACACAACTCTCCATATTTGGTACTGAATATTTTATCTGTTTTTATTTCTTAATTCCTTAATAACTATTATTTCGGATTTAATGCGACCTTTGCAAACAACGGACCAGAACAGTAATGTACGCCAGGATCAGACTTGCTTGTCTAATCAAGACCATCTGTTGAGCTCTTTCCACAAAGTCCTAGTAATAGGACTGGGACAATTAGGACTACCAGTAGCTAAATATATCAAAGAAAGAGGCTTTGACGTATATGGATATGATATTAGCACAAAAGCACTTGAACGTGCAGAGAAAATAGCTGGAATAAAAAAAG
>DATFBG010000005.1:0-6788 GCA_035253945.1 Nitrososphaeraceae archaeon
AAATCTCACTTAGAAAGATCGAGAGTAGAAGCAATCCATCAGCCAGATAGTGAGCGCATAACAATCTTTAATTTTAGGCATCCAACAAATGGCCTAAAAATTTTAGTTGTTGAATTATTTGCAGATGGCAATGTGGTATTATGCGACGAAAAAATGAATATTCTGGCTATTTCCAAGACCATAGAAGTAAAACACAGAACATTAAGAGCTGGAACCCTTTACAAGTTGCCTCCGAGCCGTGGAATTGATGTAGTTAATGCGTCGCTAGATGACTTTGTCAATATGAGTAATAACACTGAATTATTCAGTCTTCCAGTTGTCAAGTGGGTAGGTAGAATCACTTCTCTTCCAAGAAAGTTCGTAGAGGAAATAGTGTACAGATCCAATATTCAGTCAAAAACCGTTGGAAATATAACGACCGATGAAATAAAGAGGATTTATGCAAATACAAAATTCCTAATCGAAGAAATAACTACAGGTAGCAAGCATTATCCCATAGTAATAGAAGACGAAGAGGGAAACCCTGTAGAAGCATTGCCTATAACAATACATGCTACAGCCAATGTTCGTACGAGAAAGGTTTCAGAGTATATGCAAGGAGTTGACGAAGTACTAAGTTATCAGTTAATAAATCTAGGACAGAAGTTAAAAACCACCCATATAGAGAACAGAATGGCTAATTTATTGCACGATATTGCAGAACAAGATAGGGCCAAGGAACAAGTAATCGATAAAGCTCATGTCATTAGAAAGGTTGCCATGGAGCTGATGTCAATGCCCTATATAGGCTCTGACATCTTAGCATCTGATACTTTCAATAAGTTGATTGAGGAGAAGTCGGTAAATGTTTTCAATTCTAAGGGTACTACGTATTTGGAAGTGGCAGGTGAAAATATCGAACTGCAAGAAAATCCAGCCAGAATGGCTTCTGCGCTGTTCCAACGGGCAAAAGATATGGAGAGGGGATTATCAACAATTGAGGAGGCTAAAGCTAGGCTAATGGCTCGTATAAATAAGCTTAAAAGCCAAGCACTTTCGATTGAAGCTCAAAGTGACGTCATTCACCGCGTAAGAAATAAAGAATGGTATGAGCGTTATCGATGGTTCATCACAAGTGATGGTTTGTTGGCAATAGGAGGTAGGGATGCCTCATCGAACTCAGTTATTATCCGTAAGCATCTTGTAGAACAAGATCTCGTATTTCATGCCGAAATCCATGGTTCTCCTTTCTTTGTCCTTAAAAACGCCCGTTTATCTAATAACATCAATAAGAGCTTGCTAGAGGTTGCCCAGGCAACGATATCCTTCAGCAGGGCTTGGAGAGATGGGATGTTTGGAGGCGATGCTTATTGGGTACTCCCAGATCAAATAAAAAAAGGGGGGCCCACCGGGCAATTTGTTCCTAGGGGATCATTTGTTATCGAGGGTAAACGAAATTACATAAAGGGAATTGAAATTCAACTAGCCATCGGCATTATAGAACAGAAGGAGAACTATTTTCTTTGTTGTGGGCCTATCCAACCAATTAAGGATAGGGCATTGATATCTGCAAGTTTATTGCCAGGAGGCCTAGATCCGATGAGCACTGCTAAGAAAGTTAAGAATGAGTTTACATCCATCTTGGCAGCGGACATTAACCAGAAGATGTCACTTTTGCAATTTGTCAAGGACATGAGTCTTGACGATTTTGTCAGGATTCTGCCTACCGGACAAAGCAAGATAACCAATTTTGGCCGAGATAGGGCCGATAAAATGCTTATTTCACCAGATATATAGGTAGTTGAAGTATTTTCTAACCAGTAACAAAGTCACGGTCGTCTATTTCGATAGAACCATATTCGCCTGCAATGTCTAGCCCACTATATCTGTTCATAATCCTGCTATCCTTTCCAAGTGCTTTGCTCCTATCCATGAATAAAAAATAAGAAGTTCTGTTAGCCAGTCTTTTATTCATATTATCATTATGGTAGCGTTTCCAAAGCAGTCTAGCAGCTGTTGTTCCTGCCGGTGTATATTGTAGAATAATGAGTACTTCCTGAGTCTCAGGTTTTGCCGCTTTTATCTAGCCATTGGACACAACGATATCCACAATTAACATTATTTTTAGAAAAGTGAAACATATGTAAAGTTTTGTTTTTTTAGCTTTCATAATATAGCTAGTTATAGTTATAGAACTCCCTGCTATTCATAATCATAATGAATAGTCTATGATATCAACACTTCCACTTTATCTTCTGCACTTCTTGGTAACTGGATTAGGAGTACGTGGCTTGTTGAAAAAACAGACTGCTTGGTACTCTCAAATTTTTTTGTTATACATGTTAGAACCATTTTTCTTCTGTAATCTGCTCCCCTGATTTTTTACATTGAGATTAGATAATTTCTTACGTTCTTTTCTCGGATGATTCTTGTATTCTTTTGGTAGTCTGTTATTACCGTAAAATACCGAACCCAGTACGTTTAAGGCCCACGAAAAAGATCAATATAGACTCCTCCTTTTTCTATAAATATATTTTTAGTGCCGTCAAGTTCTCCCGTTCTTACATATCAATAGGGAATATTTCGTCTTTTAGTTCTTTGAGTCTTTGACTTATTCCTTAACTAGGTTAATCTTTTGTATCTCCGATATGTATAATTGTCGACTTTCTACTGGGATTTTTTTCCCAATTCATAATTTTATCGTTCGAGGTGATGCCCTTAAGCTTTATCTAGATGGCAAAAATTCGCTTTCAAAGTCTTGCGTATTTATTTTATGCTGCATAATCGCCTTATGATGCTTATCTCATCTGAGGAACTGAAATGATAAGGTCTTTTGAGCAAAGTAATTAAAGGCATCATGCAGATCTAGCCTTGTGGCAAACAGACCTACCAAGAAGCATCGTGACGCTAATATGCCTACTCGAGTTCTAGTCAGAGATATAATGAACAGCCCAGTGATTTCTGCCCCCCCACAGAGTACTGTTGAAGATGTGGCATCCAGAATGAAGGAGCACAAGATTGGAAGCATCATAATTATGGAAAATGAAAAACCTCTTGGTATCGTTACCGACTGGGATATCGTTTCAAACGCGGTAACAAAGGACGTCAAACCTAGCATGTTAAGAGCGTCTGATGTTATGCAACAGTTGCATACTATAGAAGGAGAAGAAGGAGTAACAGAAGCTGCTCGAATGCTCAGACAACACAATATTAAGCGTCTAGGAGTAGTCTATAAGAGCAAACTTGTTGGCATAATATCGGCATCAGATGTTATCTCAGTTACACCAGATTTGGTAGATGTTATTTCAGAGAAGGCCTCTCTTCTAAGAGGTGAAATAGGTAGAGAAGCAGGCAATATTTCTGGCTATTGCGACGAATGTGGTGAATGGTCTGATCTTTTACAATATGAAGGAGGCAGTTTCACGTGTGAGGAGTGCAGAGCCGAAGCACAAGTTTAAGTCTTATTCGCCAGCATTTTTGGTAGATGCTATGTTGGGTGACATTGCCCGAAAACTAAGGATCTTCGGGTACGATACACTATACGTTAAAGATACCTCAGACGAAAGTATTTTAGAAATTGCGTCCCGGGAAAAGAGGATACTGCTAACTCGTGACAAAGAATTGTTTAAAAGAGTAGTGAAGACAGGCATAGAAGGTGTCCTTCTAGAGCAATATAATGAAATAGATAATATTGCCTATACTCTATCAAAATATAGGGTACCTTATTTATCATTCTATACTGGAATTGCTAGATGTCCTTGCTGCAACGGATTTTTAACATTCAAGGAAGGCGCAGAGTTAAATGGATCTTTACCAAAGAACATTATAAAGAATCACCGTGTGTTTTTTCAGTGTTTGAATTGTGGTAAAATATATTGGGAAGGAAAGCATGTGAGTCGTCTCCGATTGCTGGAAAAAAAAATTAACAATAAAATCCAAAAATTCGAAAAGGAATCCGCTAATGAATAATTCATGTGCCATGTTCCTTAACAAAAGGTTAAAATCCCTACACAGTAGCAAAACAGTACTATCGCAAAATGCACCGAACTCCGACGTTAGATAGAACTGTAGACAAGGTTCTGACACAGAAGCTAGAAGAATTTATTGTTCAGATTGATTCTGCCTATCAACAAGCGTTATCGAACCTTGAATCCTCAAAAAGTAGTCTTAGATCAGAATATGAAGGAATTTTACAAACTTCAAAGAAACAATCAGAAAATCTGAAAAGACAAATTTTGGGCTCAAAACGCCTTGAATCCAGGAATCAAGAACTTCTACTCATTGAAAGGTCTGTTAATGATTACTTCGAAAAGGCAAAAGAAAGGTTACGTGAGTTGCCAAGAGACAAGGCATATAAAAGCATGATAAACGAAATGATCGAAGACTGCATTTCTGCCATAGGCTCGGAAGAAATTATTATCGAGTCAAATGAAAAAGATTCAAAAATAGTTTTAGAACTCATGGGAAAAAAATCTGGGCAGGTGAAGGTGTCCCTCTCAGAGAAGCCTGTTAATGCTCTCGGTGGACTGAGAGCAAGATCTGTAGACGGTTCGTTGACATATGATAGCACTCTTGAACTACGGACGGAAAGGCTCAAACCTTTAATAAGGAAGGAGATAGTCCAAAGATTGAGAGGAGATACATGAGCAGTGGTAGCCAAAGGTAAAATTGTCTGGGTTAGTGGTCCTGCTGTAAAAGCTGATGGAATGTCAGCGGTCAAGATGTATGAAACAGTGGAAATAGGAGATTTGAAATTGATAGGGGAAGTAATCCGGTGCACAGGCGATGTGGCATTTATTCAAGTTTACGAGTCAACATCTGGATTGAAGCCTGGCGAGCCAGTAAAAGGCACAGGGCAGCCCATGTCCGTATTATTAGGTCCAGGAGTTATTGGTAAAATCTACGATGGTATTCAGAGGCCCCTTGACGAGATAGCCCAAAAGTCCGGATCTTTTATTGGAAGGGGTGTTGCGACCACACCTGTAGATTTAAAAAAGAAGTACAAATTTACGCCAAAAGTAAAAGTTGGTGATGAAATTGGAGCAGGCTCGGTTATTGGTTTTGTCGAAGAAACTCCATTATTAACTCACAGCATTTTGGTTCCGCCAGATCATCCTGGTGGCAGGATCACTGAAGCAGCAAAAGAGACTAATTTGAATATAGATCAAGTAGTGGCGGTTTCAGAGAAGAATGGTAATAAGCTAGAATTAAAGATGTATCACAAATGGCCGGTCAGAAAACCTCGTCCTTATGCTGAAAGATACGATCCATCAGTTCCGTTGATAACGGGCCAGCGAATTATTGACACATATTTTCCTATAGCAAAAGGTGGAACCGGTGCCATCCCTGGGGGCTTCGGAACAGGTAAAACAGTCACATTACACCAGATAGCAAAATGGGCTGACTCAAAAGTAGTAGTTTATATTGGTTGCGGCGAACGAGGCAATGAGATGACCGAGGTTCTAGTCGAATTCCCTCATCTAATCGATCCTAGATCAGGAAGACCTCTAATGGAGCGAACAGTTCTTGTTGCTAATACAAGCAATATGCCTGTAGCTGCCAGGGAAGCCTCAATCTATACAGGGGTCACAATAGCAGAATATTATAGGGATATGGGCTTTGACGTCGTCCTCGTGGCAGATTCTACCAGCAGGTGGGCTGAGGCTCTAAGGGAAATGTCTGGTCGTCTTGAGGAGATGCCAGCTGAAGAAGGATACCCTTCTTATCTTGCATCGAGGCTTGCCGAATTCTATGAACGCGCAGGCCGTGTTAGAGCAATGGGTTCCCCGGAAAGATCTGGCTCAGTAACTATTGTTGGAGCAGTTTCGCCCTCAGGCGCAGATTTCACCGAACCTGTTACCACACATACTATCAGATTTATCAAGACCTTTTGGGCTCTTGATACTAGGCTCGCTTATTCTAGGCATTATCCATCTATAAACTGGATGCAGTCATACTCAGGATATCTAGAAGACGTAGCCAAATGGTGGAAGGAAAATGTTAGCGCAGAATGGTATAATCTGAGGGCTGAGTCATATCACATTCTTCAGAGAGAGGATACATTGAAAGAAATTGTTAGACTCCTAGGTCCTGAGGCTCTACCCGACGAGGAAAAGCTAGTTCTCGAGCTGGCACGAATGATTAAAATTGGGATCCTACAGCAGAATTCCTTCGACAAGGTAGATACCTACTGTAGTCCTCAAAAGCAGCTAAAACAAGTAAGGTTAATGGTGCAATTTTATAAGAATGCGCAAATGGCCTTAAAGGAGGGAATATCCTTGGTTGATATTCGAGCAATGCCAATTATAACCTCTCTTCTAAAGGCCAAGTTTGAGATCACAGATGAGGAGGTTTCGAAGCTGGATAATTTGGAAAAGGAGATGGCTGAACAATTCGGCAAACTGGGTCAACGTGAGGAGGTACAAGTAGTTGTCTGAGGCGGCTGCAGGTATCGAATATACCAAAGTGGCTGAGATCAAGGGACCACTTATGATTATAGATGGCATAACAAGAGCCTCATTTGATGAGCTAGTAGAAATTGAAACCCCGGATAAGGAAAGACGGCTTGGTAGAGTATTGGAAGTAGGTTATGGTAAGGCAGTAGTTCAGGTGTTTGAGGGAACTACTAGCCTTGCAATTAGTGGAACAAGGGCAAAATTCCTTGGGAAAACTATGCAATTACCAGTTTCACAGGAGCTTCTTGGTCGGGTATTTGATGGACTGGGGCGGCCTAACGATGGGTTACCCGAGCCCGTTGCGGACAAATTTATTGATGTAAATGGAGAACCCATGAATCCAGAAAGAAGAGA
>DATFBG010000006.1:0-4546 GCA_035253945.1 Nitrososphaeraceae archaeon
TGCTAATATTTGGAAAAAGTGGTGGAAGACGATAGAGAGAGGTGCTGAAAAAGTTAGTAGACGGTTAATAGAACTTGCAGAGATTAAACCAGGTTCTAGAGTTCTTGACATTGCAACAGGCATAGGAGAACCAGCTATTACTGCCGCAAATCAGATAGGTAATAATGGCCACATATTAGCCACAGATATTTCACCACAGATGCTATCTGTTGCAAAACAGAGAGCTATCTCTTTAGGACTACAAAATGTGATTGAATTTAAAGAGGGAGATACAGAAACGATAGACTTACCATCTTCAACATTTGATGCAGTACTCTGTAGATGGGGAATGACGCTTTTTCTTGATTTTGACACTGGTTTATCCAATATTTATAGATCATTAGTTGATGGCGGTCGTTTTGTGGCTGCTGTTTGGTCTTCAGCAGATAAAGTTCCTGCACTTGCTATAGCCGTTAATATCGTTATGAAAGAAACTAACAGTCCGCCACCGCCTTCTCTAAAAGTTCCTGGACCGTTTAGTCTATCTGATGAAAATATGCTTAAGAATTCTTTTATCAAATCAGGATTTAGAGGTGTTAGTGTTGAAAGAGTCAATGTGACTTTTGAATTTGATTCAACTGAAACCTATACAAGTTTTATACAGGAAACATCTGCTTCTTTTCATGCCTTGTTAACGAATGAAACTCAAGAAAGAAGAAAAGAAATATTGAAAACAGTTACTGAGGCAGCAAGAAAGTATACAGACAATAATACAGGGAAAGTCAGGTTCGAAAATGAAGCTATACTTATTGTTGGTAAAAAATGAATGAATACATGGTCGAGCAATCACCATTATAGCTACCCAACATACTAGCTGCATCACCTCTTCAAAAAAGTAGCAGTGCCAGGAATTTGAGTGGACTGATGTTTTCTAGTTCGGCAATACGAACAGGCAAGTTCTGCACTTGGAGAACTATCCGATTCCAACCACCTGGCTCTTGCTGACGCCATCAGGCATCGATCGAGAACCTGAAGGCTCCGGGACCGCTTATGATATGATATTTTGTATTAAATAGTAATGGCTTAGAACAAGTCGCTCATCGACCCCGCAGGTAGGCCTCAATCCTAACCAATTAGACCAAATAGGGAAACTCGTAAAGAGTCATTTTAAGTGATCTCCTGCATTTTTGTTTTATGAATCCTATGATAATATTGCGTCTTCGTTCCTCCTTTGAATATCTCTAACTATTCTCTGTCTAACTTTGATCTAGGTTAAGTTAGGTTCATCTACCACGGAGCAGGCTTACCATCGAAGAAAAAGCCCCCGCTTGGACCATTATCAGGCAATGTTGCAGCCCATACTATTCCTTTTGCCCCTTCCTCTACTGGGCGTCCTCCGCGGCCTCCCATATCTGTAGCAACCCATCCTGGATCAACAGAATTTACAAAGATTCCAGTTCCACGAAGATCGGCCGCTAGAATGCGACTAAATGCATTTAGTGCCGCTTTGGAGACACTATAGGCCGGTGATCCACTAGTCATATAGTGAAAAGAGCCTGCCCCACTGGACACATTTACAATGCGGCCATACTTATTTCTCTTCATTAGAGGAATACATAGTTGAGATAGTTTCCATGGCCCAAATAGATTAGTTGTTAAGGCCTGATTAACAACGTCCAGGTCTGCATTGAAAGCACTTTGCCAGGTATCGTAGAGGATTGCGGCATTATTGACAAGTACATCTAATCTTCCAAATCGTTGTTCTATTTGATGTACTATCTGGCCCAGATGGCTTTGATTTGACACATCAAGCTCGTAAAATATTACGTCCAATCCTCTTTCAATTAATTGTTTTGCAGCTTTCTCGCCTTTGGTAAAATCCCTTGCGCTCAATATAACAGTAAGATCTAATTGAGCTAGCTGACGACAAGTCTCAAATCCAAGACCTCTGTTGGCTCCTGTCACAAGAGCGACTCTCTTACTCTCTTTCATTTCAGCATTTATTCCTTATTCTTCATACCTTTCCTAGATAAAAAGACACTTACAAGTACAAGATGATTGGTAAATTCATCGGTTAGATTTGTTGATTTAAGTTAGTCTTTAGAAGATTAAGCAACATATCTATAAGGCTATAGAGTCAAACCACTATTTTATGATGCATTTACGGAGCTCTCAAACAGCATGAATAGAAATAGCATTAGCAGATGCACATGGGCTGATAATAAATTTCCAGAAATGCAGCTTTACCATGACACTGAATGGGGAGTTCCAGTTCACCAGGATGCAAAACTATTTGAATTCCTAGTTTTAGAAGGTGCTCAAGCAGGATTAAGCTGGTCAACTGTTTTAAAGAGACGTCAGGACTACAGAAGAGCCTTTGATAATTTTGATGTAAAAAGAGTAGCAAAATTCAAAATAGATAGTGTGGATAAGTTACTTACTTCCCCCAAAACAAACATTGTAAGAAATAGATTAAAGATTCAATCTGCCATTACAAATGCAAGAGCCTTTATCAGAGTACAGGATGAATTTGGCAGCTTTGATAAATTCATCTGGAGATTTGTTGAAGGCGGAAAAACTAAACACAACTTCTTTAAGAATTATCAGCAAGTCCCTGTAAGGTGTGTAGAATCAGATAATTTGAGCAAAGATCTAAAGGCTAGAGGGTTTAGTTTTGTTGGATCTACTATATGTTATGCGATGATGCAAGCAGTTGGTCTTGTGAACGATCATACAACTAATTGCTTTCGGCATAAGGAATTACTTGAAATAAATGGATAAACCTCCAGATGTGTTGAAATTGGTAAAGTAGTATAGTTTTCACTTAGTGGGGCTTCAAATGCGAAGGAGCAAGCAATCGAACTAGTAAGGTACTACGAGGTGAAATCTACTTAGTGAGAATCTTCTTACATAGCGAAGACATGCTGTCATACAACAAGTTCAGAAGGTTGTTTATCGGTTTGGTCCCGATTTTCCATACCGCATATCGTATTTGTCTCTGTTTACATTCCAAAAATCATTAAAGGTTTTTTGTCACATCATAATACTCAGTGTCAACGCGACGGGAATCTCCGTATTCATCATGGCGGCGCACCCAGAATTGAGGGAAGGCATGACCAACCTCATCTCGGCCCTTGGGAACTAGATCAAGGTAGTTGTATGCCGCATTTAACATATCAATGCCACGCGCGTAAGATGAATAGGTGTGAAACACGCGACCAGCAGAGTCTTTATAAAACACGCTCATTCCTTCCCTCTCTGACATCCAAGCTCGGTCAGTATAATTGTAGGTATCTTCCTTCCTGTCTAACTGATCCTGTGTGAAAGACACGTGATAGTCGAAATTGAAATCTGTATCGTAAGAAGAAACCCACTTGAAATCCCAGCCCATCCGCTTTTGGTATGCCGCCAACTTGCTGTATGGCGCATGAGAAACAGCGATCATGGTCACATCTCTCCGGTTCAAATGCACAATTATTCCGTTGAAATTGTCTGCCCAAAAGGAACAGCTTGGACATCCTGCGTTCCAACTTGGATCAAACATAAAGTGATAGACTATTAGTTGGCTTCTTCCGTCGAAAAGTTCTGACAGCGTTTGTTTCCCATTCTTTCCTTCAAAGACGTACTCCTTATTGACGGCCACCCACGGCAGATCGCGTTGTTGTTGGCTAAGTTGATCACGCAAAGCAGTGAACTCTTTTTCCTTCTTGAGCAGATCTTTACGAGCCTCGATCCATTCTTCTTCGGAAACAATCTTGTGATCTTTTAAGGCGTCAGTCATGATCATGATAATTATTTTCCCCAAATACTTATCTATGTCGTGCTATAATAATCGAATGGAATCAGACCCGTTAGGTAGTCTGACATTTATTGACTCTATATAGGGTATTATAGAGTATATTGGATTGACCTATATCATAGATATTCGTATGTAAACCATGAAGGGTTTAGTAGTAAGACACAGAAGATCAGGTTACACCAGAACTATAATTCCATTTGATGAAGACCACGAATATTGGTATGCAACTGAAATTCAAGGTAAAAAAGTCGTAGAAACATTACGTTATTCCAAACGTGAATTTGCTTTTATGGGAGAAAAATGAGGTTCTCAATTCTTGTTAACAGAACACCTGAAACCCAATCCATTGTCAAACACTTGTAATACTTTTATCATCGTGTTCTTTTGTATAGATCATATAGATCGTTACTATTATCCCTAAATACTCTCATAACTATAATACATATGGCTTCACGGCGAAAAACACCGCAAGAACCAAGTCCAAGTCCACACCTCTGCCATTTTTTTGGTCTCCTGGCTGACTAACAAAATATGGACTATAGATTACATAGATCATTGCCATTAGCGCTATCTGGTAAGTTATCATATCCTAACTCTAAGAACTGATCACTTGTGATAATGCTCTCTGATCCAGGAATGTTTAGGTTCATAGGTTTTGAACCTGTAGCAATTAGAATATGCTTGCCCCTTAGAATAATATCATTATTGTTACCTCCATCAACTTTTTTGACTCTAACAGCGGTTGGACCAATGAATCTTGCGTGACCA
>DATFBG010000007.1:0-7226 GCA_035253945.1 Nitrososphaeraceae archaeon
ACTGTTTCATTCTTTCGCCTGAACCTTTTTTTACCCATAAACTTGAATGCTAGTATAATGTGTCTCTCCGGATAGATGCCAAACATCTTGCGAACTATCAAACAGCGCTCTATCTGGTCCAGAGGCACATAAAGGATGTCACTTGTTCCTGATTTTGCCTCAATCGTCAGGAGGATCCCAGCGTCGTTATTAACTGCCACAATATCAGGGAGGCCTGTGCTGCTGCCGCCCAATCGTCGTGCACTCCAATGCCCATTATTTAACCTCTGAACAAGAGTATGTTCATAGTTGTAGCCTCGGCTGCGCCGGATGTTTCCCAATCAGCTATACCGTTGTTTATCTCGTATCTTTAAATTTATCTATAGTAAGTGTTTTTATTTTAAACTGGCAACAAGTTAATGGTAGGATGTGTTTGTAAGAAATGTCGTCATCGTCATCAACAACAACATCATCATCAACAACATCAGGTATACAGGGTTCACTTGAAGAGATAGACAAAAGCCTCAAAGATGTACAAGATAGGCGTGAGAAATTGATCAAGGGTACACGAGATGTTGTCATGTTATGCAGCAAGTCAATAGTAGCAATGCATCACAGCCAGCTTGAGGATGCAAAGAGCAAGATGGATCAAGCAAAGGCGATGCTTGAAGAATTCAGAAAATACGCAGGGGACGATCTCTATCGATATATCTCGGTGGCAGAACAGGAGCTTGTTGAAGCCTATGCATTGAGGTCTGTAATGGATGACAAGCCAATTCCCTCTATGACGGAGCTTGAAGTCACAGGTGAGTCGTATCTTACAGGGCTGCTAGACTGCGTAGGCGAGATAAAGCGTCTTGTATATGATAGAATGCGCTCAGGGAAAGGAAAAGATGCTGAGAAACTATTTGCAACAATGGAAGAAATCTACAATGCCATCTACCCGTTTGCAGTGTATGATAATATTGTATCTGGGCTGCGCAAGAAATTAGATGTTGCAAGGATGCTAATTGAAGACATAAGGGCAACTGTGACTGAGGAAAGCAGGAGGAAGGCACTAATAGAAGCAGTTGGTGCTTTTGAAAAAAGGATATGAAAGGAAAATAGGATTGCTATTTTAGCTTTGCTCAACCAAATGTTAGGTCGGCTTAGCTTTATTTATGCATGATATCATCGTGGAAATTCTTATAGAGGAGGCTTATTTGGACAGAAAAATATGAAAGAAAAATTATCTAATTATAGCTTCTGTCTATGTTTATTAGTAGGACTTATAGTTCAAACCCTGTGAGAATTAAGAAATTTTTAGTGCCCAAGCAGAAATTAAGATCAAAGGAGGTCATATTACTTTGAGCACGCTATCTCTAGATGACATCAAAGAAGCGCATGAAGAATTTTGGCGTTGGGTATTCAGTACGCGTGACGGCCCTGGCCACCCCGTGAAGATAACGAATGGCTCAGCGGATAGAACATTTAACAGGATACTTATCCTAGCAGGTGCACTTTCTGGTGATGCTCAGAGAAAAATACGGCCATTGCAAATACCCGATGGTAATGTGGACTATATTTTTGTTCCAGCAGACAATTGTGTATACACTCGGGCCGATCGCGATGGAAACAATGACCGAGAGTTAATTGACAAGGCCAATATAGATATGACTACTGGTAAAGGAAGCGTTTGGATTAATGACCATATACAAGAAGTTAACCTGCTACCAGGACATGAGTTTGACCTCAATATCCAATACTGCATTGAGAATACAGGCAATTCAAAAAGGGGTGAGGGCTGCCAAAATGGCACGCCACCACGAGAAACCAGAGCTGCAGCTGCTTGTCATTATGCTCTTATAGATACCCGCAGCTTGAAAAGGAGAGATATAATTAAAATTCTTGGAGAAACAAATTCGAGTATTAATGTAACCTATATGGTGGTATAGTTAGTGACGTAAAGGATTTCCAGAGTTGTGATTGTTTATGAGCAAGATTAGCTATAAAGGCTTGGAATTATTTGCTCCGAACTCTAGGCCATTTGGAAGAACATATGCAGAATGGACTGCAAAGTGGTGGCAGTGGGCTCTTTCAATCCCAAAAACTGAGAATCCACTTGTTGATGAAAATGGCGAGAGCTGTGCAATTAATCAAAATGGACCTGTATGGTTTTTGGCAGGGACACTTAAAGGTCCTGCTGAGCGGTCTTGCACAATTCCTGTAGATAGAGCGATCTTATTTCCAGTTATTAACTTTGAAGCATCAGTTGCGGAAGGCGATGGTACAAAGGATGAAGAACTTGTAGCCCGTGCCAAATTTGAGATGGACCAGATAACAAATATACGAGCTATGATTTGTGGCACAAGTGTAAATGAGTTAAAGCAATATCGCATTCAGTCTCCTCCGTTTAATGTGACACTTCCTGCAGATAATGTGCTTGGGCTGCCAGCTCAAACTACAAAAATGATCTCTGAAGGATATTGGCTTTTTCTAAAACCCCTCGAACCTGGAAATTACGATCTGTATTCCTTTGGGTCATGTTTGGCCGGCAGGATTAGGATTGGCATTTCTTACCATTTGAGTATTGAAAAGTAGCGTAGATGGAGAGCTATTTCATGGAATACTGGATGACATCATTTCTTTTGTAATTGCAGTTTTTAGGCTCTTACAAAGTTTAGACTTTTGTAACTTTCATTTCTTCAAGAAACTATTTGCAAGTAATTAAAAGTATAAGAATAACCACTACTATTCAATAGCAAATGATTAGGATACTTGCGTTAGTGGTCGGCTTCCTTAAAGGCAGAGTAGTATTAGATTCTTGGACAATTGACACAGGTACTCATAATTAATGGATCATGGGAGTCAGTTTTCTAACATCCCTGTTATTTTAGGGCTTTTCATTTTTCAAAGATCCTTTCTTTTTGATTGACTTTATTTCTTCAAAAACTTCGGCCAAATATCGATTCACATCTTCTTCATCGAGGGCGGACGGAATACCTGCTTTTTCAACATCACTCTTACTCGAGTTGGCCAAATGAAGTGCTCTCTTTATTACCTCTTGCTCCATTTGAGCTGAACCTATGCTGTCCAACAATTTTGATTCTTTTATGGCGAGATTTCTGATCTCTCGTCTCAAGCTTGCATCTTGAGAGATGGACATAGCTGAAGAATAAATTCCAATTAGCACAAGATATGAAGATACACCCACGAACGTAATTGTCACCAGCCCAAAAGGCGGATAGTAAGTAAAACTTAGAGCAATCGCTTGATTTGAGGTGAACAACAGTAGGAATCCGAATGCAGAGATAATCAAATAGCTTCTTATTATATTGTCCTTTTGAATATTTTTTGCTAGTATCCAGAATCCAATACAAAAAATAATGCCACCAATAGGTTTGCTCAATGTAAAGAGGATCGTAAAAAGGATCCCATAGAATGTCGGATTTGATATAAGCAGCGGACCAAGGAGACCGAGAGAGAAAAATAGAAATTGACTTATAAAATACAGTAATGGAAGAATAAGAAGAAGCCAATAAGTAAACTTGCCAATCCTGTGAGTGTAGTTCTTCAACAGACCTATAGTAGCGCACCAAGTGATAATGAATGAAGTAATAGTAGTTATGATAAAGGCATAATTCAGTGTAATATTTAGTGGACTAGCATTAAAAAATGGGACATTCAGAGTGGCATGTGGTATTACCTCCACTGGCCTCACGATTAGTATGCTATTTACTAGCCACAAAGTAATGCCTGCATTAGCAGCAATCATCACAGAGGATATACCATAGAGCAATATGACGTAATTCTTTTTCAACTTAAACCATGAGAAAAATCTATGGCAAAGTATTGCCATCATTACGATTGCGAACACATAACTGATCGTTACGCTGGTAATTAGCAAAACTACATTGTAGCGAGAGGTTATGAACATCTGCAAGATTACAAATGCAAGAACTGCAGCAAGGGCGTAATGAACTGTAATGCCTACTTTATACAGTAAGTTGAGCCTGAGACTTTTCTGAGCAACTGAACTTGCGTCAACCTTTTGCTTAATAAATCGCAATAGGACGTTTTGGCCCACTAGAGAGATACCCGCTATGATCGCGAACAGGAGAGGTGTCCAATTTGAGGTTGACTTCAGGGTTAGATCAGAAATCCGGATAATCAAAGTGTCGAGTAAGAGTGCAACGATTATTACTGATACTACAATGAAAATTTGCTTGCCGCTATATTTTCGTGTGAAAGTATGTTTTGAGCTATTAGAAGTATTAGCGGCCATTCCTAATCTTTATGAAGTATTACTTCTATCAGCTCTTTAATCTACCTCTTTGAATTAAGAGGACATCCTACTTATTATGTATGAATTTTCAAGCACAAAATATCATTACATAGATTCAAATTAATTAAGTGTATGCAACATGGCTAAGAGTTGAAAGCAAGTTTGAATCACAAACTACAAAAAGTTACTACAGTGTTTGCAATAACGTTATTAATCATCGCCATCATTAATAGTCTATCAGGAATTCCATTCATTGACGCTCAACAGAGCAACGGAAATAGTGGTGTAAGTGTTTTTCCTCCAGATTCTAGACCGTATGGCTTGACATACGGCGAATGGACAGCCAAATGGTGGCAGTGGGCTTTCTCAATGCCAGAAGCACTTAACCCCCTGGTTGATGATACAGGTAGGAACTGTGCAAATAATCAGACAGGACCAGTATGGTTTTTGGCGGGTACAGGTGGAGGTGCTGTGACTAGAGAATGCACGATACCTTCCGCCAAAGCAATACTTGTACCAATAATCAACATTGCATGTGATTCTGCCACAGAGCCAACTCTTGACACAGAAGAAGAATTGCGATCATGTGCCAAGGCAGACCAAGATTTGGTCATAGCAAAGCAAATTACTGTAGACGGGGTCAATATTGGCAATCTGGACAGCCATCGATTTCAATCACCACTCTTTAATTTGACTTTTCCAGAAAATAACATAGCTGGAGTACCACCGCAGACAGCTAAAGCGATATCAGACGGTTTCTGGATTCTACTAGAACCTCTATCACCAGGTAGCCATGAGATTAACTTTAAGGGAGCGCTAGGTGATCCTACAGCTGTAGGTATTACAAATTTTGCACTTGATGTCAGATATCTATTAACAGTAGTAGAAGGGCAAACGGAAGTGGCAACGCCACAAAATGCTGATAATCAATCAATAATTCCCTCGCAGGATACAAATGGAAATTCAACTATTGAGTAACAAAGAAGCTGGAGTAAGTCACACAAATTGCATCGGATTGGTCAGAATGCTATTTGCTACGAACAGGCAAGAAGTTTCAGAGAAGTATGCTAAGATAACAAGCACTCGATATTTATCTCTCCTGTGGAACAGGGTGGATTTCAGATAAAATTTAAGGACCGATTTGCAGCCGGAGAAATACTCGCTTCACTGCTTCGCAAGTACAAGAGTGCTCGAGACAGAGTCACGATAATAGGAATTGCAAGAGGGGGAATCCTAGTGGCGGATGTTATAGCCCAAAAGTTAGATGCAGATTTTGATATTATCTCTCCAAGAAAGCTAAGGTCTCCTCATAATTCGGAAAATGCCATCGGTGCAATAATGCATGATGAATCGGTGTATTTAGATACCTCATCTTTGAAAACACATCTTGATATTTCTGACGAATACATAAACCTAGAAAAGTTGGATCAGAAGAAAGAAATGGAACGTAGGTTGAGCGCGTATCGCCCCCGTCTTGGAGAATACAAAATTACAGATAGAATAGTAATTCTTGCTGATGATGGTATTGCAACGGGATCAACTATGATTGCGGCTGCAAGGTGGATAAGAAAACAGAAACCTAAACGCCTGATAATAGCTGTCCCTGTTGCTTCAAAGCAGGCTGTTAACCGTATGAAAAATGAGGTAGATGAGACGGAGATCATAATGAAACCTTCAGACTTCAAAGCAGTGGAGCAATTTTATCAGGAGTTCCATGCTGTTTCTGATGAGGAAATTAGGGAAGTCGTAGAGAGGCATTCTGGATCCTAACTAACTCATATCTTATGATTACAAATCAAAGACTCTATCAATCAAATTTATGTTATAGAAATGAAAGAACAGAAAAATAGTAACATTAATTCTTGCTATTTTGCGGAGTACACGACACTATTATACCAGAAATCCAAACTCATTTATATCTTAGTACATTCAATTGAAGGTCTTAATCATGACTGAATTTTCAAAGGCAGTTGTCAACTGCATCCTCGAATGGGGAAAGACGTCTGCAGATTGCAGTGGAAACCTACAGTGCTTAGAACAGTCTGCAAAGCGACTGAGGGACTGCCTTGACAGCGCATTTCCAGACTCTAGGAAAATTGAACTTGAAAGCGACAAGGTAAACTATATGCTCTCATCCGTATTCTTCCTTGCAAATAGGCTTTCAAAGGCCACTGAAGGATTGGCTGAATTTGACAGGGTTATGAATAGCATTCAAAAGGTCGGTAATGCAAGCCTTGAAGAAAAAGCGAACCAAGAACTGCATACCAAATTCCAAAAAGAGCTAGATGAGATACTGGGCAAGTACTTTTAGTAGTAACAACGAAGAAATCATCATACTACTCCATTTTCAAACTGTTCAAACACTTTAGGGTTTGCAAGCAACCATCCATAATGATGCTCGTCATGGATATAGCGTACTTCGCGTAGGTTGGGGACGACGTTTCGTTTACGCAATCCAAGCAAAAACTCTCCTTGAAATGAAAGTCCTATCATCTTTGCCTTCCTGGTTGATTTTGGATCCCGTGGTAGCAATATGCGATAGCTAAATTTTCCAAGAGGCTCTTTTTTCAGGTAGGCTTCTATCATCCTGTCGACTGCCTGACGGATGGTAGATGATGATCCGCTTAGATCTATTGTCTCAATCACTGGAAATTTGACATATTGAGGGTGGGGCATATTCCTCTACACAAAAAAAGAAAAGTGTAGAAGTGCGATATTAAGTAATTCTTCTGTCAGTGTGAGGTTGGTGTCGTTCTTGTTGTTGAAGGGCTGTTAATTCTTCCCAGAGACTCAGCTCTAGCTGAACTGTCCTTATATCTCAAAAATGCCGTTTCAAGATGCCTAATGAGAACATTGTGCCACTCAGGAAACCCTTCTGGTGTTTCGGGATAATTGTAATAATGGTCAGTCAATACCTTGTTAATGCTGGCACAATACTTCAAGTCTTCGGCAAGTTTCTTATTCACTGCTCCTCTAATTATCA
>DATFBG010000008.1:0-4185 GCA_035253945.1 Nitrososphaeraceae archaeon
CAAATAGGGAGGCCCCAGACATACCCATTCTTCTCATTGCTCTTTTTCTCATATAGAAGCTAAGCAAAATGAAAACTCCTATTATTATTGGAAGCGAGAAGGGAAATGGCACTATAAAGGAGATAGCAAGACTAATGCCTAATGAAATGCCTATCCACATCAGCTGCTGAGATATAAAGCCTCTATTATCACTCAATATTGTATAACAACCGCCTTCATTCTATTGTATAATGCGACAAGGCTTAAAATAGCTTCTGTTCTCATCAATATAAATAATACTGGATCCGGCTGCTTTTGTTATTGTTATGTTATTGTATTACAGTCGCAAACCGCGGGATAGCAATAAGTCGGAAAAAATTGCTATGTGGTTGACTCCTGCTGCGGTGGTTTAGTAAACAATATCAAAAAATATCATAGTTAGTTGATTCTTAGTTATCTCACATAAGTATAATAAATCAGTTATCCACATTGATAGTTGAAATTGATATTTGAAATTTGTTTTTCGAACGATTGAGAAAAGGTGAGGGATAATGCAATAATGTCAATTTCCCGTCGATGCACGAGGATATCATCTTGATCCAAATTTGATTCTACCATAATAATAATAGTTTTGTTATCCGCGTAAATAAATCACATCTTTTTGCCGCATACGTTTACATGCTACTAAACAATGTTACTGTGTCATAGTAACTAGATTAAATAGAAGGACTTGGATTTTCATTCATTGCCATAAACTTCAGATGTATTTTTAATGTATTCTGGTGTGCCTGGTACTGGCCTTCTACTTGAATGTGACAAAAACTTTGGCTATTACTTTTATTGTTGCTACTTTTACGCTGGCTGAATTGTTTACCAAAGAGGTGTATATCAGCAAGTATCAAAGTAACGACTGAGAGCGACACAAATTTGGCTTTAAGTAAGCTATTAAGATAGGATTAGCTATATCACCATCATACACTCTCAGATCATTTAAATTACATTACATACCTAGAATAATTACATCGACCAAACCGATGGGGAACAAAAACCTGATAAAGTGTTAAAAGCACTTTATCAGGCCATTTTTATCCACTTCTTTTAGCTCCTAAGCCTCTCTGCTTCTCTCATCTTAGTTCGTGAACTTGTACCTGCATGAGTAACCCACTTAACAAATTAGAGACAATCTGAGCTGCCAAATGCCAAGGACTTACATGGAGGTATTGATTCGTTACTAGCGCGCCATTTAATCCACGTGTCAGTTATAGATCTTCATAACCATACTAGCCTGGAAATGCAATTATTTCCATCTCATCATACGCATCCTTCACGGCTAAAAGAAAGAGAGTATCTTCGTAGATTATCAGCCAGTCTTTAACTCCAAGAATTGGAAGGCGTCTAACAAGAACCTTGGTCATCGTATTGTGTTGCTGGCGCCAAGCTATGCTGCGTGAGTGACTTCGTTTACTGGCGGCAGCGGCGGTGGTGTCATCCAAGTCCTGTATAACATTAGTCATTAAATATGCATGGCCCAAGTTTTTTCCCTTCAAGTCCAAAAGCGTTTCCTGCAATTCGATTCCACAGCGCCCACCTTCGATATTCACCTTAACGGTGTCTCCTTCCCTATTTTCAACCTTGGACGTTACATAACTTTCTGCTATGTTAAAGATTCCAAGTTCGAGCATAACCCTGCTAGAACAAGCCCCAGGGTAGTCCCTAAGCTTCCATTCTACCTGTTGATATAATTTTTCAGAAAGCTCATCATAAAAATCCTTTTGCTCAGATTGCATAGGCTTGTGACTCCTCCTCGACTATCCTCTATTATTCTACTGTTCTCCTCTTTTAGTGCTTTTTGCTTGAAACTAACTAAAACTTGCAGTCTTTACTATCTACCACTCCGTTTTTCCCTTTTTTTGGCAACAGTAAAACATAGGTGTCATATCTCAAAAGGTCCTCCTGAACAAGAAGATCTAATCTACTCGCTTCCGTGTATTCTTGTCGTATTCATTAAGTTGTCTTTGTTTTATCTTACACTCTAGTCATATTATGTTTGGACCTTATTATTCTTGAAAGAAGCATAGACTAGAGGTCTAGCAATTCAATTATCTATTGCATTATCTATTGCATCAATAAATTGTTCCAATTTATCCTTTGGCACCATGGCTCCACAAGCCTTTTCGTGTCCTCCACCGCTTCCACCTATGTTTGAAGCAACCTCATTTACTATTCGTCCCAAATGAACACCGCACGCCTTTGAAGCCCTAATAGAAATTATATAAGAATTAATATCATCCTTAAGTCTGTAAACCATCGCCACAGGTTTTTCAGATATTCCAAGAACAAAATTAACAATAACACCGGCTGATAAATCCGAAACACTTGGAGTGTATGCCACGTTTTTCTTGTTAACAATAGCATCCTGGACCGTTCTGACTCCGTCGGCTACCTTTTTTGCATAGCGTTCTGCAATAGCAAATCCTCCTTCTATTTCGTGAGGATATTTCATTTCTGATAGAGATTCCACTACTCTAACCAGAAACTCTTCATTGTTTTGGTTCGAAGATATCATATATGAAAGTGCAGTTGCTTCTAACATCAAAAATTGTCTATCGAATCTCGATGCTAAGACGGAAGCAAGAGGCCTGCATTCCATATAGTCAGTTAATGCAGCTGATGCCGCAAAAAATGCTGCATGTGAATCCAGTTTCTTTTTGTACTTTTTGTATATTTGCACAGATGTGCATTCCTCTATTGAGTGAATAAGAGTGACGCCACTTTTCTTCAGTTCTTTCTTTATTCCGTCACCTATGTCGTGATGATCAAAGTATGTTACCTTTATCCCTTTAGAGATAATCTCTTGCACAAGGCTGAGAAATTTATCTTGAGTTTTCTTGCTAAGGCCCAGGTCACAAATAAAAAGCCTCTGTGGCTTGGTTTTGTTATCATTATTCTTGCTTGCATTTTCCGTAGCGGATGAAGCCCTCTGTCGGGAAGCCCAAGAGAGATTTGTAGCGACGCCTAGTTGATCTGAGTTCAAGTCAGAAGCTCCAGACAGTGGAGCTTGACTAATTGATGCCATATTTGAAATTTTTTGAAGCTTTGATAAGATATTGGCATAATCAGCCAGAATAGTTTGGGTTTGTTTTGCTTTGAGGGCCGCTTTTATCAGCACGGCAGATAAAATACCGTCGACATCCTCTCTATGTGAAAGACAAACAATAGAAGACATTTTTAACTAAATTCTAAAAATTCCCAAATAAGTTGGTAAACTAGGCGTGATATATTTTTTGCTAGCCTGGTCTTTGTCCTCTTTCACAATTTTCATTTGACTAAATACAAATAAAATAACAGTAGATACAAATACAAATACGCGTGACTATTCTTCGCGAAGAAATTTTTCACGGCGATTGTTAATTAGAATTACGTTGTTGAGATCCCTGTCAATCTTTATGTTATTGCTAATAATGATATTGTTGTTCTTACTCAAAAGAAAGGCAACCGAAACAGGAGGAAAAGTAAAGTAAGGTAAATTGAAAAGTAGACCAAAAAAACAAACAACCAAACAACCAAACGCACAACCAAACAACCAAACGCACAACCAAACAAACAAACACAGACAAATTAGTTCAAAATTAAATAAAAGCGTGTGACCGTCACGTATATGACTTGGAATAACTGCGCAATGTGGGTTTTCGTGGTAACTATATATGTTTTCGTTCTTTGCGTACCAAAGGACCCGACAAATCAATAACACCACTACTACAACAAAAAATAATTGGTGGCTATCGTAGCAAAACGATAGTTATTGGTTTAGTTGTTCAGGTGCCTTGGGCTATTGGTAATGGCAGGCTGAACACCTCGCCGAAGCTTGATGCTTACACCTCCATCCCATCAACGCTATCTTCTATAGCCGCCCTCCTCCTTTCGGAAGGATGTCTTTTCTCGGGAAAGGCTTCCTCCTTAGATGCTTTCAGGAGTTATCCTAAGCAGCTTAGCTGCTCAGCGTGCCCTGTCGGACAGCTGATAAACCAGAGGCTGCGTCGCCCTGTTCCTCTCGTACTAGGGACGACTTCCCCTCAGACAACCACGCCCCTGTCAGGCAGAGACCGACCTGTCTCACGACGGTCTAAACCCAGCTCACGTTCCCCTTTAATGGGCGAGCAGCCCCACCCTTGGCTCCTGCTGCAGAACCAGGATGGGAAGAGCCGA
>DATFBG010000009.1:0-3427 GCA_035253945.1 Nitrososphaeraceae archaeon
TTCAATGCCAGAGAAAATTATTCCCTGTAATCCTCCCGCGATTAAGGCAGATCCGACAAGACCCCCAATTAACGCGTGGCTACTTGATGATGGCAGACCAAACCACCAAGTTATGAGATCCCAAATAATCCCCCCGATAAGCCCTGCTAGGATTACGTATACGGTGGAAAATTCAGGTTGTATTATTCCCTTCCCTACAGTCGCTGCAACCGCGGTACCAAGCACAAATGGCCCTGCGAAATTTGCCGTAGCAGCAATAGAAACTGCTTGCAATGGTCTCAGAACACGAGTTCCGACTACAGTAGCAATGGAATTTGCTGCGTCATGGAAGCCGTTGACAAAGTCAAAGAATAATGCAGCAACAATTGCTCCATAGACGACTAATATGGAGCCCCCAAATTCAACCAAGCCAAACACCAGCTAAACTAAGCGATAGGATTCGCGGAGAGCATATTAGCCATATTCTCTATAGACTATGATATCTATATAGAGGTAAAAAATTTTAGGTCTCAGGGTGTTGTCGCCTTCGAGACAATCGAATTCATCATTTCCAGCGTTTCTGGCGGGGTCCATTACCCTGATATATATACGACGATGACAATTGCTCGGGACTATTAAGAAAGCTATGTGCTTTAGTATTATACTCATCACTTCTGACCTATTTGATCACTGCTAACTAATGCATTCTACTCTTATCTCTTCTTATTTTCTTCTGATTGTTGTTCCGCCAGTCTCTCCTCTGACTTGGCCTCCTTTTTCCCTGTCGTCGCTGCCGGTCCCGGGGCACTTGTTGAGCTGGCTGCTTCACCCCGAACTACTACTGACTCTCTAGTCACTCGATTAATTTCCTGCACATTAATCGAAATCATTCGTGATATTTCTTTTGAACTGTCCTTCGCATGTCTTGTAGTAGCCCTGGCTGTCTCTAATCCTGCAAACATCATACTAGTGGCTATCCTTGTGGCGGCTGCAAAGTTCATAGTCATGTAGGTTAACATTCTTGCATACAAGTCAGCCATTCCTGTTGGGGAGACCATTGCTCCTCCAGGAAGCCACCAAAAATAATTCCAAGGCTGCATCCAGCCTGCCCAGTATCCTGTTCTGTCTGCAACATCGGCCCAAGCTGACTGAACTGAAATTACGACATTCTTTTGTGTTTCAAGGAATGTGTCGGTTATCTCTTTAGTTGCATCTGCCGTTTCAGTTTGAAAGTCTGTTATTGTTTGTGCAAAACGAGGCATTTCTCTTTTTGCTTCCTCAATTGCCCTCCTAACATTATCTCTAGTCTCGTCAATAGAACGTATCGTTGCTTCTTTCTGTTGTTCCCTCTGCGTACGCTCATGTAAATGTGGATATGTTGAATCCATACACTCTCGGCAATGTCTGCAAAAATAAGGATTGTAATTGATTGTATAGTGTGAGGCTCTCCAGAATGTTTTTCATGAATGGATTTTCCTTTTAGTGTAAGGCGTATTGCGTAAATCCATTTCCCCCTGTAGCTAGACCGAAGAAGTGACACAACCGGACCTTTCTTCGTTTTTGGTGTCAGGCTGGTATATTATTCATATTTTTAATTTTGGATATTCTATTATAGGATGTGGTCATCTATGAGCAAATACTGAGTCATTATCATTCTGGCTAAACAAATGTATGGTGCACCTTAATGTTTTTGCTATATGTGTAAAAAAATTGGCCAGTATGCATGTAATTATCATGTATACTTGTTAAATATCGATATGTTATCCTGCAATAAAATGCTGACGGAAAAACCTGCTGGTGTTGATTTGCTCGCCATCGTATTGCTAATCAACGGAATTTTTTCATTCTTTAGCGGCCTCGACTCATTATACTTTGCATCCTTCCTCGCATCTGTTGTTCCTATAAATACGGCGGTTCCGGGCATTGTTGAAGCAACTGCACAGTATGTTGCTATATGGGGCTCCATAATCCTTGCAATCGGTATCGGGTCATTCCTAGCGGCATACGGCCTATTCTATGGCAGAAGCTGGGGCTGGAGTGCAGCCATGGCTCTTGCAATAATTGGGATAGTAATACCAATCATGAACATCATTGTTGGATATTGGCCTTCCGTCTTCACAATACTGCTCAGCGTGCTGATTATTTACTACCTGACAAGGCGGGAAGTGCGCCTCTACTTTGGAAGGAGAATCTCGGCGCCCTCAGATGTGAATGCAACTTAATCTGCAACTGAGTTCTGTTAGAGATTATATCATTATTTGTCTCATGTCTCTGAGCAGATAACAGGTTATTAACAGAACCGCTATCAGAGCCTAGCTAATAATTTTTCAAATCTATTCTAAGAAATCCAGTGTTAAATAACTCAATTCTACAGCTTTTAGAGGATTTTGCAAAAATAAAGGTTATAACCGTTCGTCTAGCCGCACCATTTAGCTACATCTTTGATAACAAGTCCGCTTTGAGTTTCTGAAATTCTTCTTCCGTTATTAAGCCTTGTTGCTTGAGATCACCATATTTCTTCAACTTCTGAGCGAGGTCTTCTCCCTGCTGCTGCTGTGGTTGTGGTTGTGGACTTTGTTTTTGTTGTTGTAGTGATTCGATTTGCCTTTGCTGTGCCTCTATTTGTTGTTGTGCTTGTTGCATTTGAGCGTCGTATGCCTGGCTTTGTTGGTCCATCTCATACCCCATCCGTCTTCTAGCCATACCTGCTCCTAAAGCTGCTGAAGCCCATCTTCCTCTCATATTCTTTAAGAGCATACATTACCATAATATAGGTTCTGAAAGAAAGTTCGACCCTATATTAACCTGGTAATAGATCTATGCTTTTGAATATTCCTTTACATTGCATGCGAGAGCATGACAGACCGCCTACAGAGGTAATACTTTACCCTTTATTCTTTTATAGGCGGTTTTAAGATACAGGCAGAGTCTATTGTCATATACCGATGGGGGGCGGCAGCAGCATATTTATCAAAAATTCTCTGAGGATATCTTTGTTCTTAATGCATCAGCGTAACAATCTGATAGGGCTTTTAGGAAGGAAAAGTTCTCAGGAATAGAAACGCCTTTGATTGAGGCATGAAGCTCGTCTACCAACCTACTTACAGGTCCTCTCGATGAGTTAGTTCCTCTCAATACAACCTTCCTAACCATATCATGTCCAGATTTTTTTATTCTGTTGTATCGAATATTGTCAACAGCAGCCATAACGAAGATATTGGGCATATCTTCCTGGATGTCATCCTCTATGTCCTCCCAGTCATCTTGTATATCAAGCAGCGCCTGATTGTAATGAAGAACTAGAGCGACATTTTCATTAAAGCTTGGAAGCTTCGCATCCAAAACCTTTGAATAGACTAGGGAGGCATCTGATGATTTTGATAAATTAAAATGTCTTATTTCAGCATAGGAGAAAGTATAATTTTTAAGTATACGACGTTTTATAATC
>DATFBG010000010.1:0-12346 GCA_035253945.1 Nitrososphaeraceae archaeon
CGTAACCGCATTAGTAAAGACATAACGTTATTTAGCAGTATATGGGCTCTCATATGTCTAACTGTTTGAAAGACATAGCTCACCCTATCTGCGCCTGAAAATGCTTTGTGTATTGGAATTGAAGCTATATCGAACAAACTCGATATGGCACTTTTTAATTTTGAAGAGTAAATAACAGCTCAATCTCAAGACTGGCTGCTTTTTAGAATAAAAGTAATCGTAGAACACAAGCATGAGACTATCTGATTTCTATTAAATCTCAACCATGGTATATTAAGAAAATTGTAGTATAACCACAGTGGCTTCATTCTTCCTCATACTTTTTGACTGCTAGAGATTTGGATCTGATTTCCATCATGCAGAAGAATTCTTTGAACCAAATTCGGCTGCAAGACTCCCACCATGCTCACGATTAAGATGGTCCTGGAGTTCGCATTGATTAGGCTCAGTGGATTTCTCTTCCTCTCTTTTTTGCGTTGTTGGAGATGAAATTTATGCATATCATAGAATTCATATTTATAATTTTTATCATTTCAGCAATCGGATTTTAACTTGATAGTATTTCGCCAGAAGAACAAACACGAGGAAGTTTGAACCTGGCGCTCTTGGTAATGTCATTATTCAGGGACCGTTCTTGCTGTCAATTGGATTTCAGTATAACCCTTTTCCTCGGAATTAGAACTGAGGGTTTAAGGTGGGGAGGGGATTCGAACCCCTATAAATTCGCTAGCCACATCTTATCTAGTATTCTGCAGGCGAACGCATGACCGCTCTGCCACCCCACCATACATTATCAGGCTCCAACACACTTAATTTAAGCATTGAGTAAATCTTTGTCCCGATCCCGCCTAGTAGTCTAGCAGGAATGTTGAATCGTTTCTTACCTTCGGTCTATTAAAGAATTCACCTAAGCTTCACATTTTACGCAATGCATCGATACCAAGAAAGTCGAACACCTTCTTCAGCACTATTCCATACGCACGAACAAGTTTGAGCCTTGATAACATCGTGTCTCTATTTCTTTCCTTCAATATGGGGATTTTCTCATAATAGAAGTTGAAAGTTGCTGCAAGTTCGTGACCATATCTAGCCAACGTTTTTGGATTAAGTGTCACCACAGCTTCCTCTAACACAAGGTCTAGCTTTGATAGCATCTTGATGAGATCTACTTCTTGGTCTGCATTCAATAACTCGAACGAGGCGTCTGCATCAAAGTGAATATCTTGCCCTGACTTTTCTATAATCCGTTGTGCTCGTGCATAGGAATATTGCAGATACGGACCACTATCTCCGTCAAGACTTAGAGATTCAACTATATCAAATGATATTATCTTGTTCAAGTCATGTTTAATCATATAATATCTTATAGACGAAACCGCAATTTTTTCTGCAATGTCATCTAACATCTCAACACTGAATGTCGGGTTTCGCTTCCTAACTTCCTCAAGAGCCTTCTCATGTAGCCTGTCTAAAATATAGTCGGCGTTTATGTATATTCCCTTTCTTCCTGACATATGTGTGAACTCTCTTTCTCCAATATTCAATCCCAGCACCTGGGCTGTCCGCGCGCTTAGGGTAACAGCTTCATATCCCAAATGAACGTAAGGGTTTATGGCGCGCCTTTCATGGATTGTCTTATGATTAGAAGATTCTAATTTCAGAGAAGATAAGATGTAGGATATTATCTTCTGGAGCCTAGATTGTCTAGAGTCAATAATGGTTATAGTGATGTCCTGAGATTGGAAGTCAGGGTGAGTATTTTCGTTTGGGTCTAAATCATACATAGTACTTGCCCACAGTATTGAACCATCCCATTGCTGTGCAAATTTATAATAAGAAAAAGGATCTGAGACTAATCCGGTTTTCCAGGCTGCGTAGGAGATATCTTTCGCGATGTAAGTCGAGGTGCCATCACTCCTCAGTATTACTTTATCTGCTTCTTCCACCTCTCCTCCCAAGTCCATATTTCCATTTTTCATTCTTACTATCCAACAGCCTTTATTTTTCCCACTGTTCTCTTGAATTATAAGTCTCTGATTCCTTAACAACTCTAACGTTCTTGACCATAAGCCAGAAGATACTATATGAGATTCAAAGTTCAAAAGGTCATAACGCGCATATACCCTCCAACAAGTCCTCAATTGTTCCCTTAATACTTTAAGGGTAACATCCACAGCGAATTTTGCGATCGGCGATCTAGCATCTTCTATTTCTCTAAGTACATACTTCCTTTTTTCCTGCAGCGAAGGATATACGTCGTACATTTTATTTATTTTTGTATATACTTCGTCACCACAGTACTGATCAAATTTCATGATTCTCATCTTAGTGTCTTTTTTTGGTTCTATTGGAAATCCAGCAAATTTGAACCCAACAACGATGTCTGCAACCTGCAACCCGGAGTCATCCACGTAGTTTAGGACGGTCGTTTTATGGTTGGTTGACTTGAGCATTCTATAGATTGTGTCACCCAGTATCACATTTCTTAGGTGACCTACATGGAGCGCTTTATTTGGATTAACGCTTGTATGTTCAATTATGGCATGCTTACCATTTCCCATATCGTAAAAACCATATTTCGGATCTGTAATTATTTCCTTCAGTATGACAGCAGCAAAAGCTGCAAAGTTTACTCGAAAATTTATATAACCTGCTGGATGGGCCTCAGCTGAGACAAGCATGCTAAGCGATGACAGTATTGTCTGCGCTTTCCGGTTCTTTTGATGCTCTTGAATGAGTGGATTCAATTCTTTTTCGACCAGTTCCATGGCTATCTCATATGGACGTCTCCTAAGCCTCTTGCTAAGCTTAAAAGCAATATTGCATGTGATGTCCCCGAGTTCTTTCCTCGGAGCCTCTGAAATATCAAATAGTTCGATCTCATTTCCTTTATCATCAGACATATAACCAAGTTTTTTAGCCGAGAAAGAAATTATCTCCCGAACATTATTTATCAGGCTTCTGAACGTCAAATTGAATTCACGGAACCCGACAAAAAGGTAAAGATGCTAAATTCAATTGCTTCAATAGCACCTTCTCCTTGACCTCCGCTAACAACGTATTGTGCACTGGCCTTAACGTTATTCTCGGCATGGTCTAACGCGATGCTGTAACCGCACATATTAAACATTGGAATGTCAGTCTCGCTGTCTCCTATCGCAACTACATATGCAGGATCTATATCTAGTATACGTAATGCCCTTTTTAGTCCTACTGATTTGTCTATACCTTTTTCGTTAATATGAAATGCATATTTGCTGTCCGTAAGGTATAGATTGAGTTTGTTGTCTTCAAGAATCCTTTGTCCTTGTTTAATGTCAAACGTCCGACATAGAACAACTTCGGTAATTCTATTGAATGTGGGCTTCAATGTTACACCGTCTATATTTTTTTTTAATACTTCATAACCTTCTATGCATCTATCTCTATTGGCAAAAACTATATGTTGCTGGGGTCCTATAGTTACTGCGCCACCATTTTCCCCAACTGCAACCTTTGTTGTTCCACTGAAGACGGATAGCATATATGCCTCGACTGAAGACCTGCCTGTTACAAAAATAACCCTACATCCAAGAGTTTCCGCGTGCCTCAAGCTGGATATGGCACTTAGGTGAACCATTCCCTCACCGTCCTCAGTTAGTGTCCCATCAATGTCTATAGCAAAGGCCTTAACAAGGTCCAAGTCAGCAGTCTCCTCCGAAATCTCGTTGATATATAATAATCCTAGAACATAAATACACAAAAAATAATTGAATAATCAAAGAATTATCTAGTAACAGTATTGTTATTTTAGCCGGGCCCAAACTTGGCAAATAGTTTGTACGGGACATGTAAAGTGTACTGTTATATACCACAATAAACTTAAGTAATTGTGTTAACCGTGGGTCCGTCGCCCAGCTAGGACAGGGTGCTGATTTGTCAATAGAAGGAAGAACTAAGCATAAGCCTCCGGAGCCAGTTGTCGTGGGATCGAAGCCCGCCGGACCCGTCGATTATGTAAGTTCATATGCTTAGCTGTACTGCAATTATGCTGGCATGTAACATTGCTACAATGGTCATTTTGTCCCATTTTAGTTACGGAACTTCCTTTAACAGGATTCTCCCCGCCATCAGCTATCTAGTCATACACTGAGGCCCTAGCTGGTTTTGATTTGGCCTGGTAGGAGCCTGAATGCAAAACCCTATTTGAGGATTATTTAACCAGAAAATGACGGTAAATGGTGTCTTATGATGCCTCTTGACTGAGTAAGTTTGTGGAAATAGACAAGCAATACAATTGTGCGAGATTGATTGATAAAAGTGATACCTATAGTTAATATTCGTCGTAGCTCGTATTCCCTATGAAGAAATGGGGCATCTGACGACGATTTAACGACTGTCCGAACTACTTCTGACAGAAAGATGGCTGCGTGATGCTGTCTTCTGATGGCTATCCTACAGATAATGCGACTTAGGCCATCACGAGACAATATTTTTGCTTCTAAAAACTTATAAGAGCCACAATGAATCTTTTAACGCTTGAGTTCACAAGAAGTCGTAACACTACAAGACCGTAACAATCTTCTTCTGAATAGAAGGGAAATTAGGGTAATTATAAAGAATTCCCAGGGCCAAATGAGCAGAGTAGATGCTACCTCATTAGTTGCAGGGCATTTCCACTTGAACAAGCAACAACAAATAATACCTATATCAATGAAGTCTGAAACGGGAAGAACAGATGTATATGCATCTTTTTATGTTTATTCTTCTTTAGAAAATGCGCAGCAGCAACTACCAAGATACATAATGTTACGAAACTTGTCGAAAGAAGATAGGAAAAAAGTTATTAGCGAAGAGAAGGCAACAAAACTGAAGGCCAAACAAGCAGCCGCCGCAGAAGTCAAGAGAGGAAAAGGCAGGAGGTAGGAAGTAACGGCAGATAAAAGAATAGGTAATCCTAAAAAAGGAGAGGTCCAAGTATACAAATTTTACAAAACAGAAGGAGAGAACAAAATTATTCGAACGAAACGAGATTGTCCCCGGTGTGGCAAAGGTGTTTTTATGGCCGAACATAATAACCGTTTCACCTGCGGGAAGTGCGGATTTACAGAATTCCATAAGACAGGAACCAAGTCTGTAAATAAATGAGGCAGCAAGAACTAAGCATAGTTGCTTTACATGGATGATGCTAAATCTGAACTGATTATTTTAGCAAAACTGCAGATTCAATGTGTAATGCGGTTTCGGTTACGCAAAAACGTACATATCACCATTTTCTTCTAATTGTATCTATACTTCAAGCTTATTAATCTCTTCATGAATAGACCGGGCAATATGCGCTGAAATTAATGGATAGAATTGTTTAAGGTAGTCTAAAGATTTCGTAGACAATTGTTGTCTCACATATTCCTTTATCGTCATTGTTTCCACATTTTTTGTCGACAGTTGATTACACGAAAAGTATCCTGAGAGAAATCCTCTCACAATTTCCTTTGCAATAGGAATATTCTTAGTTCTTTTTAGGCTCCAACAAAGAAATTGGATAATGTCCCAAACCGGATCGCTACTATCTTCAGTGTTGTTAAAATTGAATTGCTCCAAGTCTGTAAAAAATAGCCTCCTATTAACGCCACCGATGTTGTTGATGATAACGTTGTTTGGTTTTATATTCCCTAAAGCGGATTGGGTTGAATGGATCATGGCTATATTTTTTCCAGCTGTCTTTATCCAAAAAATATTCTCTATTCCTGCTGTTGATTTCTTCTTCAATAAATCTTTAATTATCTGACTCATACTCTGCCCTTCCACAAAGTTCATTACTAATATTCGGCATTCAAAATTAATGGCTAATATGCCAGGAGTGTTCAAACCGATTTCGTTCCGCAGATATCTTAGCGCCTTGTACTCATTACCAAGTCTAAATAAAGGATCCACCTTAAAGAAATGCTTCAAATGCGAACTTGTAGACGAGGACCAAAAATTTAAGGCGGCCCATTTTGCTCCCTTTAATGTTCCGAACTTTTTTGTAACGACTGATATGCTATGGCCTGGAGCGGAAGCATCCTGAAGAGTATAACATATAGTCCTGCTATGTATATCTCCTAGACGAATTTTCTTTGATATGGCACATCGGACTAAACCCAATGATTTTGCGATTAAATCTAGCCATTTCTTATTCCGCCCGGTGAATACTAGACCTTCGTCTAGTTTCCAATAGTATTCTCTTGGAGATGCCATAAATTCTGGCAAACAAATTGGTTGACTCCTGTGTCGTTTTATCTTTGATTCAGCTTCTCTTATTGTATAATGCAAAACCCTTCTGCCAGCATAGGCATGTACAGCATATGAGCCCAATGTTTGCAATTTTTTCGCAAGTTTTAGTCTTATGAAATTTCTTTCTCGGTGTTTATTGAGAACCAGACGATTTTTGCCTATCTGTAACATGAGATCGTCTGTATTTGTTCCCGAACGCTTCAAGATTAATAAACCCCTATCGCTCGCTATTAGATCTTTGAGAGCTTCCTTGAACCCCTCCAGTGCAAAGGCTAAATTGGCCCGAGCGTATTTTCCGGTATACATCTTGTAATAGCTAAATAATGCGGCAGGATATATTGAACTCCGCCGCTTTATTTTTGAAAAGAGAATGAACTCCAAAGGAAATTTTATTTCAGTGCACAGAATATTTGTAGTTCTTATAATGTCGAATAGTTCTTCTAGTATAATACGCCTCTTATACACGAGCTCTACTGATTTAAACAAGCCGTGATTAATCAGCACCTCGTATGTGTGCAGCAGTCTACCTACTACAAAATCTCCCAAAAAACCTGCATCTGCGTCTTTTTGCAGAGCAAAAAAATCAACTATAAGTGCAGATATTTTAATCTCTTCTGTTCTTAAATATGAATACTTTACAGTGTGTGGATAATCCCTTAAAACAACGATGATATCGATATCACTATGGGGGCCTCCATAGCCCGCAACTTTGGACCCGTACAGACAAGCACCAACCACCTTTCGATGTTTGGACAGTGTCTCAAGATATTTGCCTATAGCATTTGATTCTTCCTTTGACAAGCTCATACAACTAATTTTCATTCATACTGCTATATCCTGTTTTTCAACTTCCGAAATGCTGCTCTTTCGAATTCAAGAATCTTATCTTTTATGCCTTGATCAACTTTTAGATTAGCCATAGCTTCAACAGGTATCTTGGTTATATTGGAATCTAGAGACACCGTAATTGAGGGAAGACCTTTATTCATCCAATATTTTATTGTTTTTTTTTCAAGTCTTGCATCTTTGAATCCTTCTGGAAACCTTTTAGTAATATGATCTCGTAAGACATGATCAGATCTAAAAACAAATTTAGCTTCTATCAAACGACCGGAGTCAAGATACCTGTTTTCAAACATGCTAGCACTAAGCTGATCTGAAATTACATCCAGCTTAATTATTCTACCCAATAGTTCTAGGTAATGCATGAATTCATGCGCTAGGATTGCATGAATGGTTCCGAGCAATCCGTATAAGACTAATGGAGCAGTGACTTGAATAACTATGTATATTTCATTATTTTTCTTCACCACAGGTATAGTCTGCGCAAACAAAAAACCAAATTGAGCAAACTGTAAGTCAGCGAGAGAAGAGGGGGCAGCAACAATGAGAGTTGGATCAATGTAATAGCGAGGGTACCTTAGACCTGATGCTCTTTCTATCCTTTGCACCCCTTCTTCTACAATATAAAACCGCTCCATTATGACATCATATATCTTAGAAGGGATCAATCCTAGTTCTCTTGCATAACGTACTTTTATCAAGGCATCGAAAACCATACTGACTTATGAAGGAATGTATATGGTGTAAGAAAAGTGTTACTAGTACTCCTTGATAAGGATGTCGAGAATATCAAATAATAGGCACTTACATTGGAGATTAGCAACAGCCGAGATATTTGGGCTTATGTACTCTCGTCCCTCGACAAATTGTTTGATAGCTAGACCCCCATCGGCAATCACATCAAGCTCAAATACCTTGTCATTTGTTTTTACAACATCTATAAAGTAAATTCTTTTGGCTGACGACCTAGACTTATTCTTTTGATTCGGGAAAACTACGATAGAATTAGTCAACGATTTTATTTTAAGGTGATCTTCTTTTCCTATCTGTCTCGAAGCCTGAATGACAACTCTTGTCTTGGCAATGAACTGGACTGGCTGCTCAGGCAGTCTCTTGAAAAATTTCTCAATATTTACAAACAGACCATACTTTTGAAACCCGAGTGTCTTGTGGTCAAGACGAATAGTCTTAGGGTTCCTGATTTGGATAAAGAATGGCCTCCCTGATCCTAAAACCAAACTGTTCTCGTCTTCGCTGCCGATCCAGGAAAATTTTAGCGCTTCTCCTCTTGTGATTCTTAAAATCTCCTTGGATATTACCGATTGAATGCTTTCGCCCGCTGAGGTGCATATCTTTGATACTTGTGTATGTGTTCGATTGAAAACATGATACGGTTGATTTTGTACGGATATTTCATTACCGTTGTTGTGTTCTCCTCCTGATCTCTGTGGTATTCCTCTGTTTTTCTTTACATATCTACCCAGCATGATCAAAGATCTCATTTTGACATTTATTTTAGGGCTGGTATTCTTCTGAAATTGCAAATTTATTGTTAAATCCGGATGGAGGATATCAATTTGCTTCTTTGCGACTTCACTGAACTTTTTCCTCAGATTTCTAATCAGCTGACTTTTTATATTTTCCCTTCCACGGATTTTGAACCTAGCTCTGATTTGGTCTTCTTTTTCAAAAAGATTGGGGGGTAAGGTTACTCCAATCAAAAAGGTGTCAAACTGGTAATTATCATTTAGAGTCTCTCTTATCTGGTGAATAATTGAGTCTGTTTTATACATTAGGCCGCTACAAATATCACATTCTTTTTTGTTATTAGGTAGAGATTTAAGTCGAGTACAAAAATCAGCGCCAGCAGTGATCGACATCTGTCTGTGAAGACAATAGTTACACAATACATAATTGTCTTCAAGTCTATGAAGAAGTAATTCTTTTGCCTTATCACAAGCATTAACCGATGCCAAATTTCCTTAGCATTCCTTGCATCTGTCTTCCTTTGGCCTGTTTCATCATTGTTTTTGAGTTATTATATTGTTTCACTAAATCCTTGATTTCGTGCTCAGTAACGCCTGAGCCTCTTGCTATGCGCTTCCTCCTCGATTCGTGTATTATCTCCGGGTTCCTCTTTTCATCTTTCGTCATAGACTGAATAATAAATCTCCACTTCTCCATTTTTCCTTGTAGAGCATCAAGCTGATCCTCCTTTACCATTCCTGACAAACCAGGCAAGTTATCTATAACACTTCTGAATCCCATTTTTCCAACATTTTCCATTTGTGCATAGAAATCTTCTATCGTCATCTTTCCGCTCAACAACCTTTTTGCTTGGCTCTGGTCTGACTGCAATTCTAAACCTCGGGCCATTTCCAGGATTGCCTTTATGTCTCCCATGCCAAGGATTCTCCCTACAAAGCTGGTAGGAGAAAATACCTCGAGATCATCTATGCGTTCTCCTGTTCCGATAAACATTACTTTTGCACCTGTTGCCGCAGATGCAGAGAGTACACCTCCGCCTTTGGCTGTTCCGTCAAGTTTGGTCACTATTATACCTCCAACAGGAACAGCTTCATGGAATGCTCTAGCTTGACTAAATGCCTGTTGTCCGATAGTCCCGTCAACTATTAGTAATACAAGATCAGGATCAATCACATTTCGCATTTCGCGCATCTCCTCCAGGAGACCTGATTCCTCTTTATGTCGCCCGGCTGTGTCAACGATGATCAAGTCAATGGGTTGCGTTTTGAAGTGCTCTAAACCTTTTTTCACGATGTCAACAGCACTGGCACTTGCCTCATCTCCATAGACTTGTACATTTATCCTGCTGCAATTCATTCTCAATTGAGTTAGCGCACCTGGTCTCCAAGTATCAGCTCCTATGACACCTACACTATAACCGTGCTTCAGCAACCATCGAGCTAGCTTTGCAGTTACGGTAGTCTTGCCGCTGCCTTGAATTCCAAGCATTAAAATAACACTTTGTTTGTTGGGTTCGAAGTCTATTATTCTATCATCCGTTTGTTGGGATCTATCTATTTTTTTAATTAGCTCGCCTGAATATCCTAACATTCTCGCCAATTCCCCGTACAATATTGTAATAACATGATCTTTTTTTGTGAGACCTTTTACGGGTTCCTCGTTTATTGCTCTTTCCTTAATCCTGTTTGTGATTTCCAAAACAAGTTTGACGTTTACGTCTGACTGCAAAAGAGTCCGTTGGATATCCTTACACAGGGAATTGATTAATTCTTCATTAATATCAGAAGCTCTAACGATCCTCTTAATTGCTCCTCTTAAGCCAGTCCGTAAGTTATCGAGCATACTCTTATTCTTTCGGTATTAATGCATGATCTAATATTTCAAACATTCCCCTTTGACCGTCCCATGCTATTTTGAATTTCTTGATTGATAACCTTTTTCTAAAGATTGGACAATCTATTGTAAGTGTCTCTGCCTCTCCACCTTCAAATGATATATTTATTCCGTATCTCTTGCTCAATGAGTCAAGTCTATCTATTGACTCTCGATTCAAATCCTTTCCAAGCCATGAAGAATCAAGACCCATTGCAGATACAGCAACTATTTTGATAAGGAATTCATGGTCAACTAGAGTATGAAGATAGTCATATGGTCGAACACCCCACAGTGGTGTCATGTTTGTCAAGCCAAGTTTGGCAGAAACTTCTCTAAAAATATCATTTTGAAATCTGCTTGAAATAGTTCCATGCACAATGCCCTCAATACAATAATCTGATTTTACCTGCGTCATCGCTTGTTCCAGCACTTCAGACTCTTTTTTGGATGATCCCATCCTAGAATGTATTCCCACAAATGGTATTTGCATGGCATTTGCAATCGATTTGACGATTTTACTATTTGGATAATGAAATAGCATGCTGTCGTCTGCACTTGGATGAATGGTAACTACGCATTCTACTGAGTGACCATATTGAAGAGCCCTATAGATAGAAAATGTGCTATCCTTGCCGCCGGAACAGAGAGCAGCTAGTCTCATAGTTAAGGAAGGGCGAAAAAAGATTCAACCGCAATTTTCCATGATATAACTTTGGAAAATTTAGGCCAACGCATATGAGATCAGAATTTAATATCACAAGGCCGGAGGAGAATAAACTTTGCCGCCACAACATGTAGTGATCCGTTTTGCAGAAGGATATCAGTCCGCTTCATTTTCCGATATTTACTTGTTGACTAAAATCCAAACCCAGTCGTTTTCTAATTAAATATTGTATGTCTTGAGAGGTTCTCCTGCAGGTAAATTTTGAGGCATGCCATTTTCCAAACAGAAATTAGACATATACAGTGGACAAGTTATAGTCTTTTCAGTTTCGTTTAAAAACCCTGTTGATAAGTCGGCGTACGCGTGAGTACATATTCTATCAGTCGCATAGATTCTATTGCAAACCTTCACTAGCAATATTTTCTTTTTCTCATAATCAAAGTACAAAAGGCTTGAGTTGTTAAGATCTTCTGTTCTACAAGCCTTTATCCATGTGCCGAGTCTATCATTATTAATTTGGATCTTACTGCTCAGCCCTCCTACCTGTATTTGTAATGCTTTTCAAATATATCTTCTGTCTCCCTGTATCTAGACTTTTCTACCTCAAGAATTTGCTCCATAGCCTCGTCTGTTTTCAGCATAAGTGCTTTTCCAGACCACTTATTATCAATTAAGTAGTTAACCCATGCCCTTATAGTCGGACCCATTTTACGTGATAGTGGTTCTAGAAACCCGCTCACAATTTCTCTTTCGGCAAGTTCCCTGCTTAATCCTCTGCTCATCAAATAAAAGATCTGTGCCTCATCGAGTTGTGCAACAGAGGCTGAGTGTGTGGCCCTCACTTCGTTGGTCTCAATTTCCAGCCCTGGAATGGCATCGGACTTTGCCCCCTTATCGAGCAAAATTGCATGACCAGCCAAATAAGATTCTGAGGCTTTAGCATATTTGCCTATCTTTATCATTCCTTTAAATAGTGATTTAGAACTGTCCTTCATTACTGATTTGACAAGAACTCTTCCTCGAGAGCTCTGGCCATTATGTATTAAGTTTGATGTTACATCGAATGATTGCTCTCCTATTCCGAAGATTATCTCTAAATCTTCTGCTGATGAACCTGATTCCTTCATTATGCTATCAGTTTTATATCTTGACAATTGTCCTCCGAAGAGTCCTAGATACCAAGACATCTTAGCATCTCTGCCAACAAAGGCTTTCCTATTGGAG
>DATFBG010000011.1:0-8791 GCA_035253945.1 Nitrososphaeraceae archaeon
GGCTCGACTTCGTCTGGCAAATCAATTTTCTTCTGATGTTGTTCTTCGCCTGCAACCGATTCCAGTATTAAAGATTTATTATCTGCCTTCAACTGCAGATCCTCTTTATTAACTCCGGGTAACTCTGCCACGATGGTAGGACCCATCTCACGGACAGTTGAACCATCAGCTAGTTTTCTTTCTCTTATAGCGTTCTTGGGAGCTCGCTGTTCCGTATCTCAAGCTTCTTGCATGATTCTTTCGATTTCTCTCATAGTTCCGTCTAAATTGGGGAATCATGAGTCGGCCCGCTTCCTTCTAAACCATTTTTTATATTAAAAACGTTGCCTTTGCCTTATATTTTCTGCTTCGTATTTCAACTGCTTATCAAGTTCCTTTAGTAGGGACATTTGTGCCTCGCTTAAGGCAGTGGGAATTTTCACATTAACCCTAACCATTTGATCGCCTCTACTATAACTACCATAACGCGGTAACCCTTTGCCTTTAATCCTGAGAATGGTATTTGGTTGCGTGCCGGCTGGAATTTTGACTTTTTCATTTCCGTCGAGGGTTGGGACTCGGAGCTCAGTTCCAAGAGCAAGGTCAGTGTATTGAAGATCAAGATTGTGAAGAAGATGTCCGTCTTCCAATCTCTCAAACTGTGGATGAGGTTTAACGTGTACTCGTATTAGCAAATCACCGGCACTACCAATCTCAGATGGTTCTCCCTCGCCCCGCAGCTGGAGCGTCATTCCATCTTCGACACCCGCGGGGATCTCTAATTTTATTTTCTTATTCTTTCTAACCTTACCCGAACCATTACAAGCAGTACAGGGTTTGTCAATGATTTCACCCTGACCGTGACAGGTCTGACACGGCTCTAGCGATACAAATGTGGAGAATCTATTTTGACTATATACCCGTCTTGTTTGGCCCTGACCGTTACAAACGGTACATTTTCTCGGTTTTGTTCCAGCTGCAGCTCCACTTCCATTACAAATTCCACACTTCTCCATTTTGGGCAGCTCTATTTCGTCCTTTCTTCCTTTTGAGACCTCTTCTAATGATAGTTCAACATCGTAGAGGATGTCACGACCTTTTCTTCTAGCACCACTCCCAAAATTAAACCCGAAACCAAAGGGGTCGCTGCCTCCTCCGATACCGCCGAATCCTCCGCGGCCACCAAATATTTGTTCAAAAATATCCCTGAAGCCTCCGAACCCAATATCTTTGAAGATCTCATCAAAGTTTGCCTCAGAGCCTCTGAATGCATCTTCTGTGCCTACATGACCATAGGTATCATACCTTTTCCGTTTCTCATCATCAGATAATACTGCATAGGCTTCGGAAATCTCCTTAAACTTTTCTTCAGCACCAGCAGACTTATTCCTATCTGGATGATACTGTAAGGCTAACTTCCTATATGCACTTTTAATATCAGCTTTACTTGCACTCCTCGGGACGCCTAATACTTCGTAATAGTCCCTTTTGCTCATACCTGAATGTCACCAATACTATTAACCATTTTAGCGTTATTATTATTAAAAAGATATTATGGTGGAGGAGAGGATGTGCTTCCTGCCGTACCGCTACCCCCTGCAAACCCTGCTGCACCTTCTGGAGTTCCAGCATCTGCTGTTGCTCCAGGATTACTACCTGCTGCAGTTGCTGAAGGTGCTGCTCCTGCTGTCCTATAGACTTCTGTACTTACTTCGCCTAGAATGTTCTTTAACTCTTGTGTTTTGGACTTGATGCTATCAAAAATGTTGGTTGATATAGCATCTCGAAGCTCTTGGACGGCCTTATTAATCCGTTCAGCCTGCTCAGGCTTTATCTTGTCTTTTAAATCTTCTTTTACTAACTTCTCTGCTGAATAAACTAGATTGTCTGCCTCATTTCTAACCTCTGCCTCTTCTTTCTTCTTCTTGTCGGCCTCAGCGAACTCTTCAGAGTCTTTTTTCAATTTTTCAATTTCATCTTTTGACAATTTTGAGTTAGCAGTTATTGTTATCTTTGCTTCCTTGGATGTCGCCAAATCTTTTGCAGTCACGTTCAAGATACCGTTTGCATCGATATCAAATGTGACTTCGATTTGAGGAACGCCTCTTGGAGCTGGAGGAATACCTGAGAGATTGAACATACCGAGTGAAACACAATCCGCGGCCATAGGTCTTTCGCCTTGTACAACATGAATGGTTACGGCTGTCTGGTAATCGGCAGCGGTTGTGAAGACCTTACTCTTTTTAGTAGGCACTGTAGTATTGCGTTCAATCAGTGCTTCCTTTAACCCTCCAAGGACTTCTACACCTAGAGTCAATGGCGTGACGTCTACCAGAAGTATATCGGTTGAAACATCACCAGCAATAATGGCTCCTTGTATAGCTGCTCCCATTGCGACGGCTTCCATTGGATCTATGCCACGTTCTGGCTCCTTTCCCATTACGGTTCCAACAAATTGCCTAACCATCGGCATTCTTGTCGGGCCTCCAATAAGTATAATTTTATCAATATCTTGAGATGACATTTTGGCATCTTGTAAGGCCTGCGTGATGGATATCTTGCATCGTTCAATTATTGGTCTGACAAGTTCCTCCAGTTTTGCTCTGGATAGACTGAGAACAAGATTTTTTGGGCCTGCTGTAGTATCGTATGCAAGAAATGGCAAATTAATCTCTGTGGTGACAACATTTGATAGTTCTATTTTTGCCTTCTCTGCAGCCTCTCTTACCCTCATCATAGCGGCTCTGTCGTTTCTGATGTCCAATCCAGATTGTTTTCTAAATTCTTCTACTACATAATTTACAAGTGCATTATCCATATCGGTACCTCCCAGTTGAGTGTCTCCAGAGGTGCTTTTTACCTGAAATACTCCGCCGCCCATTTCCATTATTGTAACATCCAAGGTTCCACCACCGAAATCAAATACCATAATTTTGAGATCCCTTTGAGCTTTGTCCAATCCATAGGCTAATGAAGCTGCTGTAGGTTCATTGATAATTCTGACTACCTGCAGTCCTGCGATTTCTCCGGCATCTTTGGTGGCTTGCCTTTGATTGTCATTAAAATATGCAGGCGCCGTGACTACAGCTCTGTCGACCGTCTCACCAAGGAATGCCTCCGCATCTCTCTTTATTTTCTGAAGAATAAAAGCAGATATCTGCTGCGGGGTATACTCCTTACCAAAAACGTTAAACTTAAAATCTGTTCCCATCTTGCGCTTCGCTGCAAGTACGGTGCCCTCAGGATTTGATATCATCTGACGCCTTGCGGGTTCTCCTACTATGAGTTGGCCGTCTTTGGTAAAAGCAACAACTGAAGGAAAAGCTTTTCCCCCAACCGAAGTCCCTTCAGCTGCTTGTATAATTGATGGCTTACCACCAATCATTGCTGCTGCAGCTGAGTTACTTGTTCCAAGATCAATTCCTATAATTTTTCCCATATCTAAGTATCACTTTTCTTTTGTAGTTTTTCTGTAGCATTAGCGGTATTTTTAACTATCTTTTTAGAGGTTTCGACGATGCTGGGCCTTAAAACTTTGTTGTTTAACATATACCCTTTACGGATCTCCTTCGTAACGGTATCTTCTGGCAAATCATCGGAATATGTGAAATTAATAGCATCATGGATGTTAGGATCGAAAGGCGTTCCGACCGATTCTATTTCTATGACCCCCTCCGAGCTAAGAAGATTATCGAAGTTTTTCAAAATTCCCTGTAATCCCTCAATAATTACTGCATCTGACTTATTCTGCCTTACCATTTCAAGCGCCCTTAAGTAATCATCTCGAATATTTAAGAACTTTAATAAAATCTCGGCCTTACTTGCTTCAACTTTAGAATGGAATTGCTTTTCCATCTGTTTTCGGTAATTGTCAAAGTCTGCCATCATATACCTCAGTTTATTAAGATTATTGTCGGCAGATTCCCTAGCCCTCTTGAGATCCTCTCTTAACTTGGAGAGCTCCTTTTTGTCATCTAGTTCCTCTTCGTCTTCCCCATCATGAGTTCTGTTCAGTTCATCCTCTGCTATTTGCTCCTCTTCTTCCCTACCTCGTTCTCCGTCGTCTATAGCCTTAGAACCTTCTGCCTCTAACTTCTTTCGCCTCCTTGGTCGTCGATGCTTTCATATTGATTCAATTTAACCAGTCAACTCAAATCAGCAGAAGCCAGATAATTACATATCGTCTGCAGATTGAATGTCAAAAGTTCAATTCAAAAGAATATTCATGTAAGAATCTGGAGATTACCATTTTTGAAGGATAATATCTTATAGGCCTAAGAGACGCTTTTCTAGAAATATTATTATAGCTTTTACAATCAAGATTTTTCAGCCTATGAGCCTTGAGGATGAACAAAATGATGAAGAAATACTGGAAATTAAGCAGAGAAAACTAAGAGAAATGCAAAAAATGGCCACAATGAGGTCGACTATGAATAGTATTACTAAACCTATTGTCCTTACTGACCTTAATTTTAGAGAGGAAATATCAAAATATCCTGTCATGCTGATTGATTTTTGGGCCCCTTGGTGTGGTCCTTGCAGAATGGTTTCCCCTATAATAGAACAATTAGCAAGTGAATATGCAGGCAGAGTAGTTTTTGGCAAGCTAAATATCGACGAGAACCAAATGGTCCCCCAGTCTTTTGGTATCCAAAGCATTCCAACAATGATGATCCTCAAGAATTCCAGAGTTGTGGATATTTTAGTTGGTGCCCTATCTAAGGCTCAAATAGAGACAAAGTTGAGGCAACATTCGTTAGATTCGAAGAGTGCCACTGGCGGCACCTACAAATAAGAGCAAAAGTGAATAAAACAAAAAACGGTTGGGACTAGGCAATACCTAGATTTGGAAAGGATGCAACGTTAATTCCAAGTTCTCCTTGGATCTTTCTAATTTTGTTAGCGTATTCTGTCATTTTTGTGTTGTCGTTGTGCACCTTTGCTATCCTGTATCCTTTCCACGCCTTTCTTAAGGCTCCCCAACTCTGACCAGTACTGAAGTTATTTCCGTTGTCAGATGTTGTTGAAGTTTCTTGGTTTAGTGACATTATAGCTGTCATATCTGTGAGGTAGTACTGTGCATTTGTACTTAGAACCCTTTGTCAAATTTATCAAATTTTAGAGTAAAAGAAGTAACACAATGAGAAGTTCTGAATAAGTATACGGAACTTTTTAAAGTTAATTGAGACACATTTCAGAACTTACCAAATTCTCAGAAGTGTACTTACTTATAAGTAGATAACTCTATCCATCGATTTAGGCATAATGTCCTTTGATCGAAGATCTCGCCCCGCACGCTTCGCATAGTAGAAACCCTAATTTCTTATTTTTCTCAGTTCGGGTATCAGGACTACCACAAACAGGACATATTACGTATTCTTTGACATATCGATCAATTAGGGTCCCAAAAGATGACGGTTCCTTGCGTCCCAGAAAAATTACCCGCTCGCCGGCAATATAGCCAGCAGAGGCCAACTCCTTATTAAGATAGAGCAACAATTTTTCTGGGTCTCTGCGTAGTGCCTTTGGAAATTCCATAAAATTCCTAAATATGGTGCGTTGTCCTACCCAGATAATTTGAGGCGAAGGAATTTCTAGCCTTGAGGCCTCCTTTCTGGAAGTGTTATTCAGTTGCCCCTGCAAACGCATCAATAGGCTTTCATAGTCTGATTTTGTTTGGTGGCTCACAGTTTTGTTGTTGCTGACCTCTTTAATGTACCTTGTGGTAACAAGGATAATGGTTTCCATTTGCGATCTCTGAATCCGGAATACCAAGCCTCTACAATGTCGTACAAAAACTATGACACAAGTAACTTAAAATTGCGGTCTGCAAGTCTTTTTCTTGTAGTATTTATTGCCATCGAGGATGAATCACATCCTATCCACCGTCTTCCCATCTTGTTGGCTACTACTAGGGTAGTGCCAGAACCGCAGAAGAAATCTGCAATTAAATAATTAGGCTTTGAAAATTTTTCGATTATTCTTTCCAGTAATGCTACATGTTTTTCCGTACCATACCCAGTTGAGTAGTCGTAAGATTCTATATCTGTCCAGATATTGTCTAGTATTTTATGAGTCTTTGCAGGAATCCAATATTCTGGATATTTTACGCCATCCCGTTTTCGGATAAACTCTAGTTCTTTTCCTGTCTGTTTCCAGTATTGGTCCAAAGAAATATAGTAAAATCTTCTCTTATACATCTCATAGTTTATTATTGCTTGTGACGCTCTGGCCTGAGACCATTTCCACTGTCCTCTTTTAGGAGTGTACCCAAACATTTCATATCTCATAGTGGGTCTGTTAACATTGCTCCAAAATCCCATCCACTTTGATTCAGAGGCGTATTCAACAAGGGGAGGGGAATATCTTGTATCTGGCGATTTGGAATACCACAGTATCGAATCGTTTGAATGGTGCATTCTATCAATAGACTTAAACTGATATAGCAAATTTTTCCTCCGTCCTCTCTTAATTATGATTTCGTTGCGAAAATTTTCTGGTTTGAATATTTCATCCATAATGATTTTTACATAGTGAACGACATGCCAGTCTAGATGAATAAAGATGGAGCCTGACTCTGACAACAGGTGTTGCATAGCGCGGATTCGAGGGTACATCATGTTTAGATATTCACTCAGCTTTCCTCTCCAAATATCGCTAAAGGCAACATGGTGAGAATTTTTTCTTCTAAGAAAGTAATTTTCATTACTGCAAAATGGAGGATCGATATAAATTAGGTCAATTTTTCCTGTGAAACCTGTCTTAATCAGATAATTCATTGCAACTAGATTGTCTGAATGAAAAAGCAAGTTCGAATCTTTAGGCACATGCAGCAATTCCTTCATTTTTTTTGTACCGGATAGTTTTTTCTTATGATGATTTCGTGGCCAACACAGCTTGACATCTTGCATAGGTAACTATCCCGATGGTTAAAGCGCTCAGCTTCTATTAGATAATTACTGCTCCATTCACACTGAGGATTTCTCGCTATTGATTATAAGTTACAGTAGATACTCCAATAGGGAATCGTAATTTTCGGATTGATTGCTTTATTGTATATACATGAATGGACATTAGTAGGCAATGGCTATAAAGCAATGCATTATAGTTATGCCGTTTATTTGGACGTTTCAAAAGTTAGAGCTTAGGCCAAGGTTCATTAATGAAAATAATCATGTCATGAAGAAGATTACACTTCACAGGCATTAGTCGGCGTAAATAAATAAATATATTATTAGATGTAATTATGACTAGTGCGATATAAACAGCAGTTGAAGTCAATTTCTGTGTATGTACCAGTTGAAAAAGTTGAAGCCAATCTTTCGCAGATTGGATTCTTGCTCGTCGGTTCTAGCACGATAATTGCAGAGGGCAAATTTTGGAAAAGAATGCTATATGTCAACAAGGAAGAGACAATTAGCGTTTCCGAAGAAATTGGAGATGCTTATCCCAAAGACCCTATAATCACTATTTGTGGATCTAGAAATACTATCCTAAGTGTCATAGAGGGAGTGAAAAATTAATGCCTTTGTATGAATGTAACGAGAATCAATTTGTAGAGAACATTCGCAGAATGATAGAAAGTTCTGAAAAGTTTGTCGTCAACCGCAAGATTAATTGGCATGACGACGCAAAATATGGTCCCGCAACACTACCTTATTCCGAATTCGAAAAGTATACAATTCTATTTGTTAGAAGGTCTGTGAGGTCCACAGTGCTTTCTCGAGTTCCTTTTGTCGACGACTTCCACAAAAGAATGTACGACCAAGGCGAAAACCTACATACATCAAGTAACCTAAAGTTCCCCAGAATTTCAATTCCTTATTACAAGGTTGAATATTCTATTAATTTATGGGGAGGAACATACTGCTTTGCTTTTGATGCGCTATTCAGTCCAGAGATTCTGATGGAAAAACGAAAAGGGAAACTATTAGGACAAAATGGTAGTCTAATTCATGTTTTGAAGTTCAATCCCCCTGATGAAAACCTTCTCAATATTAACCTCCCAAAAGAAGTAATCGTCTTTGATGTTAAAAGTATGATTAAAGTTATAGATTACACATCAAACTTTTGACCTCTTAGATAATCTTATCTAGCCAGCGAATGAAAGGCGCGAGGGAATTTTCATAAGGTAATGCTTTTCGATTCTTTACATTGAATCCAAGCAATAACATCCTACCTTCGAGTATTGCTGAAAGTGTTCTAGGAAGGTCGCTTTTCTTGAATGGCTGGAAAAACTCGAAAAAATAATCTCTCTGGTAGTATGCGATATGTTGAGCGAAACAGGTAGTTAAAATCGTTGGATCTCTTGCCATTCGCGCGCTCAATTCGGGTTTTTGTCCCAAATGGCTCTGTTGTAGATCTATGGAAATTTGTAGAACCCTCTTTATGTAGTCCTCTCTAACCGAGTTAGAATGCAATTTGTTTGGCATATTGTGAAAATACCTCACATTTTTGGCTACTTGCTCAATTGTCCTCCTTGCAAGGTCTGTTGCCGACAAAATTTCGGTTTGACCTCTTATCCCATAGTTTTTTCCAAATAGGTAAAATACACCCATAATCTCCTCTTTACCTATTATAGGAAAATTTGCCCCTCCAGCAATGAAGTTACCTACTCTTTCTGAAATATCTGAGGGTAAAAATATGCCCATATAGGAATCTCCAATGACTGGCACTTTTTTACTTCAGCATAAAGCTAATTTAATATTTGAAATGATGAGACCAAGACATGCAAAATAATCATCCTTTTATCCATTAGCCATTAGCGATTGGTCGTAGATATTGTCTCATATGCTTTGGCAATTGCGATACG
>DATFBG010000012.1:0-2243 GCA_035253945.1 Nitrososphaeraceae archaeon
AGAATGTAATGTAAAAAGAATCATATATTTAGGAGGACTTGTTCCTGATAAGAATGAACAATTAAAGAAACAAGAAGAATTATCTGAGCATATGAAAAGTAGAATTGAAGTTGGAGAAATTCTGAAAACATCATCTGCCAAAGTTACAATATTTCGTGCGGCTATTATCTTGGGTCAAGGTGGAGGTTCCTTTCAGATGTTACAATACCTAGTTGAAAGACTTCCACTCATGATAACCCCAAAATGGGTCTTGACAAAATCGCAACCTATAGCGTTAGACGATGTTATAACATATTTAGTGAAGTCTATTGAATCAGACGATACTGAAGATAGGTCATTTGATCTTGGTGGACCTGATGTGATGACGTATATTGATATGATGAGACGCTACGGCAAAATGTTTAACAAATCTATAAAGATTATTATCATTCCCTTTCTTACGCCGAAACTGTCTTCTTACTGGATTGACCTTATTACGCCTGTCAAGGCTTCCCTTGCACGACCCTTGATAGAAAGTCTCAAGCACGAGGCAATAGTAAGAGATGATTCAATCAGAGGCATTATCCCATTCAGACTAAAAACATTTGAAGAAGCAATAAGTATAGCAAGAAAAGAGGAAAATAAGCAAAAAAACAATATTTACAAAAGAAAAGAATTTGTGACACACTCTACAAGTAATAAAATTCTACTTGCATCATTATTATTGCTGGCAGCGATAGGTTCTACTTACTATCTGCTAGATGGTAGACCCGAGATATTTGGTACAAACTGGCTGATACTTAGCGGTATATGGTACTTTGGTATAGCATTTTCAATCTTTTTTGTAAGAAATGGAGCAAGATTGGGTGCTATAATTGCTGGTGTAATTGGTTGGCTGACGCTTACCTTCTGGTTAATCGACAATATATATACAATATCTGGTAATTCACTTTTGGCTAGTTCACCAGGCATGGAAATGACAATCAGAAATTTCATTGGTGCTGTTGTAGCAGGATTTGTTGTCGCATCTTCTCATAATGTATTTCACAAAATTAGAATTTATGGCTTGTAGTATAATGTTAGTTGGACAACTGTATGAAAGCTATTGATCCGCTATTTACTTTTACGGCTTTTGACATCTTGAACACCAAAATGTCACGCGGGAGCTAGACTTCATATCCATGACTATTTCTGTACCACATATCCAACATGGTCTGCCAGCCCTTCTAAAGACCCAGTGTCTGAAATCCCATTTATTAGATGGTTCTCCTTCTTGTTGAGGCCTCGTACGTCCTGCATTGAGATAGCCTGCCTTTAACACCGCTCGAATTGATTCTAATAACCTCTGTTGTTTAGCTAAAGAAAGACTATTAGCAGGCTTGAATGGCCAAAGTTTTTGTAAAAACAGTATTTCTGACTTGTATTTATTACCAATACCCGCAACAAAGGTCTGATCAAGCAGGAGGTCTGCCAATTTCATATTTCCTCTTTCTTTCAATCTCTCCTTTGCTTTTTCAACATCAAATTTTGATTTCAATGCATCAGGACCAAGTCTTGTAATAGATTCGTGGTACAATGGATTATTCTCTGTAAATTGAAGTATTGGACCATTAAATTGAACAGCAGCATAAGTATCTGTGACCAAAATAAGTCTGGTTCTAGAGTCATTTTGAATACTTTTGGTTGTTTTCATATCAAATTTCTTGAATTTGTTTTTAACTATGATATCTTCAATGCTTCCTGAATTGCTTTTGCTTTTATGTAATTTTCGTTTCCAAATGATACGTGGAGGAGGCTTTGCTTTTCCGCTATCGTACTCAGCCCGTTTGTAAATTCGCCATTTTCCCCACATCATCATATGATTGCGCAGAAATATACCACCTGAGAAATGGATAATGATATTTTTGCCATAAGTATCCACTGATAAGACTTTTGATCCTATTATTTTTTCTCTTAGGTGATGTTCTATAGCTTTGCCCTGAACATCTACAACAGATTTTCCTAAAATCGCTTCGGCTATTTTGTCTGCAGTGTGTTTCACTTCTGGTCCTTCAGACATAGCTATTTCAATGATAATGGATAACTAGTGTCCAGAATCCATAGGAACAAAAATTTTGTTTGTCCTTAAAAGCTCTAAAGCTTTCAAAGCGCTTTTTTCTTTGTCCTTTATCTCAAGCATAATATCGAAATTTAGATCTTGTGTCTCTTTTAGAAATCTTTTAAACAATATAAGGTCAATTGTTTCGGTGTGTCTGCCCCTTCTT
>DATFBG010000013.1:0-5322 GCA_035253945.1 Nitrososphaeraceae archaeon
AATGTGACAGGATTGGATCTATCAAGTCTGCTCGCAAGAATGCGATGTAACTTGTTAACCTGATGTTCTGCAATCCCCAGGCGTGCTATGGTATTATCTGACTCTGGGTCTTTTTCTTCTTTCTTATCCAAGGTCGATGATCCCCTCTAAAAGATTTGCAGCATCCACCCATATACACCTGCTGTAAGGTTGATAGGTGGACACAATAGTGATAATGGTAATCTTCATAATAATCATCATGATGAATAGCAAAAGGCTTTTTTCTCTCTCCCTAGGTATTCTAAATACTTACTAAGAAGTGCCAGTCACTATCATAGCGTGACAATAGAAAATGAACCTAAAAGAAGTTGAAAAGGTAGAGGTCACGTGTCTAGTTGATAATAATGTAGATATCCTTCTCCCTAATTCTGAAGTAGCTCACCGACCAGTGCTAACCAGGAATTGGTATAAACAGCCACTTCTAGCAGAACATGGTTTTTGTGCAGCATTAACTTTACATATAGATGGAGTAAAGCGAAGATTACTACTTGATTCTGGATTAGAACCTTTAGCTGCTTCACACAATGCAGATGTCCTTGGATTTGACTTGTCTGATTGTGAGTCGTTGATTTCAAGTCATGGACATATTGACCACGCAGGTGGTTTGACCAATCTAAGAAAGAAGATGAATACAGAACATAAGATTCCATTAGTCCTTCATGAAGATGCCTTTAGAAACAGATTAGTAAAATTTCAGGATGGTAGAACAGTAGACCTCCCTGCACCCAACAGATCTCTTTTGACCAATGCAGGATACGATATTATCGAAAGGCGTTCTCCCAGCTTATGGGTCAACGACAGAGTCCTCATTACCGGAGAAATTCCTAGGACCAACAGTTTTGAAAAGGGGTTTCCTAACCATTATTCTGAGGTACAAGAAGGAAAGATGGAAGCTGATCCATTGATCAAAGACGATCAAGCTATTATTTTGACGGTCAAAGATAAGGGACTTGTAATTATTACCGGATGCGGGCATGCAGGAATTATAAACACTTTAAATTATGCAAAAGAATTGACGGGGGAAGATAGAATCTACTCTGTGCTTGGAGGGATGCATCTATCAGGCGGATTATTTGAGCCAATAATTCCAACAACAGTAGACGAATTGGAGAAAATGAAACCAATGTTTGTTGTGCCATGCCATTGCTCCGGTCTGAAAGCCATGACTGAAATAGCTAGAAGGATGCCCTCCTCCTTTATACAGAATAGCGTTGGAACCAACTATATCCTCTGAAGAAGAAGAAGAGAGCGTGTATATACGGCTAATCTAGGGGCTAGAGTGTATTACAAATTCATTAGTTCGTATAGCATTTCAAAATTCAAGCCTATGTCCTATTGAATTGCAAGAAGTTCTTCTTTTATGGTCTTTCTCCCACTCTATCAAGTTACATACCTAATTATTGGATTAGAATGATAGTTTTGTATAAATCCTGAGGAGTTAACTATGAGATTACTCCTAAAATAGGACTTTTGTGAAACAAGAATGCAATAGAAAGTATATGCAAGAAGCATCAATGGATTACTGGAGAATGCTCCTCTATGGAGTGGAGGCTTGTTCAATATTAGGCCTGGCTAGAATTTTTCTTTCCGCTCGGAGAGGGTTGATGGAATGGTAGAAGAGGCCGAGGAGAAGGAAAAGAAGGAGGAGGAAAAGAAGAAGAAGAAGAACCGTGCACGTAAGTTGTATGTGGCTATAGGATTAGGTTCAGTTGCCATTGCTGTATTAGTAGTTTTTTCTTTTCTTTACACTTACGCTCCAGTATGGCAACGATACTTTGAAGATAATAGTGGTGGTATCCCAAAGTCGAATTTGAGAATTGCAGTCCTTACAGATGCTAAATTTTCCGACAAGGGCTGGGGGGAGTCTAGTCTAAATGCCGCACGTTACATAGAGCAAAGATATAACTTTAGCATTGCCCTTGAAGACAATGTAGCAATTCCTGACATTGAAATGACGCTAAGAAAGTACGCAGAGTCTGAATATGATTTGATAATAGCGCACGGATTCCAATGGGGTGAACCAGCCTTGAGTGTGGGTCAGACCTATCCACAGTCAAAGATAGTTGTTTTTACCGGCCTTGTAGAATCCACAAATGTTGCTTCAATCTTTCCACAACAGCAGGAGGGATCATTCCTGCTGGGGGCACTCGCTGGTATGATGACAAACACCAGCGTGATAGGATTTGTAGGCGGAGAGGAGTATCCAAATGTTGTAAATATCTTTGAAGGCTATAAGCATGGTGCGGAATGGGTAAATGACAATATTACTGTATTTGGAACTTACCTCAATGACTGGGATAATCCTGCAAGGGGAAGAGAGGCTGCTACGTCGATTATCAGGCAGGGTGCTGACTTTATGTTCCATGTGGCAGACTCCTCTGGCCAAGGGGTAATTCAGGCCTCTCATGATAATGGAGTTTACGCCCTAGGAGCTGTACAGGATCAGAACCATCTTGCCCCAGACACGGTACTGAGTTCATTCGTTCTTGATGTCGATAAAGCATACGATAGTGCAGTGAAGATGGTTAGGGATGGTAACTTTACAGGCAAAATATTCCGGCCCGGAATCGAGCTACAAAGGGGGTCTGACGGAGAAGGAATAGTTTATCTAGCACCTTTCCACGGATTAGAGACCCGCGTGCCAGAGATCGTAAAGGAGCGGCTTACTAATCTTACAAATGAAATTCTACAAGAAAAAATAAAAGTACCTGAACGACTTGAAGCTGAGCCTTTGAATATATAGAAGATTTTATCATATTATTTTATCTATCTCAATGAGGATAAAAACATAGAACTTGAGCGTCAATAAGAGATCAAGGAGAAATCTTGAGATTATTGCAATAATCATCGCTATTGCGATTTCCTTGTCTCTTATCTCCTACCAATACTCTCAATATTCTGCCGCACAGATTGAGGAAATATCAATACGTGATACCAGATCAAACGCAGAGATCCAAGCTTATAATTTAGGTAATGCATTAGCTAACAAGCTTGATGATATCACTTCTTTACTACAAATAATAAGTGCGTCACGCTCTATTCAGGAAGCTGATTTGAGCGCAGCAGCTTCTGTTTTTAACGAAGCCCAGTTGGCTACATCCGATCTGGTCGACTTTTACATGTGGCTTGACAAAGATGGAAGAGTAGTATGGATAAGCAACCTTAATCAAACATCGTATAACCAATACAGAGGATTAGACCTAAGTTATAGACTTTATTTTAGCGAACCAAAGGCAACACATAGTGTCTATTATTCTAGTATTGTGGATTCTAATGACAGAATCAATAGGCTTTACATCTCATATCCGATAATTGGAAGGAATGTGTCGGCGCAGCTTAATCCTATATCGGTCGTTGGATCTTCTCAGGGAGGCGACTTCAGAGGAATAGTTGTGGCAGGAATCAGAACTGATGTGTTGGGCAAATACTTGGAGGGCCAAATATCGCCCAACTTGAGGGGTCAAGTAGGTCTTATAGATCGAACTGGCATAATTCTTTATTCAAAGGATAGCGAATATGTCAGCAAGAACGTTTTTGGTGTAAAATTTCAATCTTTTCTGCAGTCACTTGGCTCAGAAACAATTAGAACGATAAGCTCAGGCTTGAAACTGGGGCTGCAGGGATATTCTGGCTCAGAACAGATCTTTGTCAATGGAAAATCAGCCTTCGTTTACACTCCTATTCTCTTGCAAGGGAATCAGTTTGGAGTCCTTTACATTATTGCGCCATATTCACAGGTCGCCGAGGTAAGTGCGCTGGTTAATAATCAAAAAAATCTTTCTATCTTGCTCATAACAGCTATTGGTGCCTCAGCCATTACAGCTGCAGTAGTAATTCTTCAGTGGAATAAAAATTTGGAAAAAACTATAGCACAGAGAACAGCCCTGCTAAGGGACGCTAATCAGCAACTTACAGTACATGATAAACTCCAAAGGGAATTTATTAACATAGCTGCGCATGAACTTCGCACACCTCTCCAACCTATTTTAGGATTATCACAAATTCTTGAATCCCAGATCGGGGAAAGAAGTGAGGAAATGAAAGTCATCGCTAGAAATGCAAGAAGACTTGAGAGGCTCACACAAGACATACTAGATGTAAGCAAAATAGAAAGCGGAGCTCTGACCTTGAACATACAAACAATAGATCTGCATGAAGTCATTTCGCCTGTAATAACCGACTACTACCGAAATAGTCTGACAGATGCGATTCGGACAGATAACAACAAAAAGGAAAAAGTCAAGATCAAATACGAGCCCAAAAAGCTGATGGTGAAAGGTGACAGGGAGCGGATACAGCAGGTCATATCAAACCTAATTAACAATGCACTGAGGTTTACAAAAGAGGGAACAATAATTATAAAGACTGAAGCCATTGACGGTCTTGCGCAGATCTCCGTAAAGGACACAGGCTCTGGAATCGATCCAGAAATTATGCCGAGACTTTTTGAGAAATTCGTTACAAAGTCAGAAAAAGGCACTGGACTTGGGTTATACATATCAAATAGTATAGTCCAAGCTCATGGAGGTAAAATGTGGGCAGAGAACAATGCTGATGGAAAAGGAGCGACTTTTACTTTTACGTTACCTCTAGAAAAAAGGCATACAGAAGAACTCTGAAGCTGAATGGCAGAGGTGCAATAATACTACTTTTTATAGAAAAATTGAGCGTTATTTAGGAAACAGAATTCAAATCCCTGGCGATTTTCCTGGCTAAATTTTTTAGCTCTTACATGTCATACTTCTCTAGCAGAATTATTTTTAGAAGCGAAATATCACTTAGATCTACATACATACTTTGGGCGCTCACTGCTATTCTCTTGTACTACGCTCTATCTAAAGTAATTGCAAAGAGATATGGCGTTACTGTCTTTGTCCCCCTTTCCCTTCGTCATTATCATAATCTAACTTCTCATCAATCTTTTTTTGTAGCTCTTTGTATATCTCGTATCTTTGGGTCCATTTTGACAAGATGAACCACTGTCTTATTCCTACAACTATCCAACCAATCACAAATATGATTACTATGGCTCGCGCTATGCCAAAGGCAGAGCCACTTGGAGGTCCACCATCACGGGTTCCGTCCCAGGGGGGTCCATCATTCCAGAATGAGCTTCCTCCAGCTAATGCGAAGGTAACGATAAAGGTCCCAGGCACGACAACTATGATAGACACTATCATAATCAGGAACATCTTTTTGGTCTTGTTCAGCTGATGGACTATCTGGTCCATTATCTGGAATATGTTTTGCGTAGGCTTGTCGTCCTTTGATGCTGCCACTATC
>DATFBG010000014.1:0-3139 GCA_035253945.1 Nitrososphaeraceae archaeon
ACAGGATTAGTGATAATTACCCTGTATTCTCCAAGATGTTCAAACCCTTCTGAGAAAACAGGTTTGAGAGTATCGCGGGTTTCACTGACCCACGGCCTGAATGAAAGATCATTTCCTACTGGCGCTATTGTTCTGCTACCACTGCTAGAATTGCCTGCTCCAACTACTGCTATGTCTTGATTGTCCAAGATAAATAATGTATCTACAGTTTCGCTAATTTGCGCATATTTTTCTGTTGCAAACTGTCTAATCTCTTGACCATAGAATTGGCCGTCTTGCAAATATTTAGAATTTGAAATACCGTCAAGATATGACAGTACAAGGGTGAGATCCGAGCCTATAAAACCAGCGATTCGCTGAGTAGTACCTATCTGCCTTTGACTTTGTTCATCAAAAAGCTGAGACTTTACCTGCTGCACGGTTTGATTTTGAAAATAAAAAAATAGAGCATAAGAGGAGATTATAATCAATATTACAGCAATAATGCCAAATCCTCTTATACCTAACCTAATCTGTCTTGTTGGTATCACTATTGTTGTTAACCTTTTATTTATGGTATAATGAAATACTGTACTATAAGTGCTTTCGTGCTATTTGGAATGGCAGGTCTACAAAGATGAAACGAGATGTTTTTAACTGAGAAGGCATGTGTTTATCTCTCGTAGTTGGAACCACTAGATCAGGAGTCAGCACAATAATATTGACTGGAAGATGGCAACTAAATGAAATGAGACGATATTTTGTTCCCAAGGTGGGTCCGATTGCCATTGCACTCCTAACCATCATGATAACACTTCCAATTTTACAACCTGCATTGGCTACTGCCACTAATTCACCTACTACTAACACAACAATAGATGACAATAATAATGAATTCAACAACTCTGTAAGTGTTCTTTCTTCAAATCAATCAGGTGCATTACTTGATAAGACTGATGTTACTCTTAGAGGACTCTTTACTGACCTAGCCAATCCGGGAAGATGGAATCAATTGCTCCAGCCTGCTCTTGATGAACTCAATAGACGCCATCCAGACATGAATATAAAGATAGAATATAATGATTTTCCTTACAATATTACAAGAAATCAAATTTTGGATAGATTATCAAATGGCGAATCTGTAGACATTGTATCGGTAGATCAAATTTGGCTTGGAGAATTTGCAGACAAGGGTTTGCTAAGAAATCTCACTGCAGACTTTGAGCAGTGGGGTGGAATGTCTGATCTATATGAAGCAAATCTTGATGGCTGTGTCTATAATAATACCATATACGGTTTGTGGCTGTGGACCGATATTAGAGGTATGTGGTATTGGAAGGACATGCTACAAGAAGCAGGAGTTGACCCAGAATCATTGAAAACTTGGGATGGATATATTTCTGCTGCAGTAAGATTGGATGATTTCTTTGGGGATAGAGTAATTCAAGGAGTGCACCTTTTAGGTGCTTCACATGATCTGGATTTGTGGTACCCATATCTTTGGATGCTTGGAGGAGAAATACTGGAGCTGCGTGAGGGCCATCCTACAAAAGGCGTTTACTGGTTTCCATCATACAATAGCTCTGAGGGATTAAGAGCAATGGAATTCTTGAGGCGGCAGGTAGATGCAGGTATTCAGCCCCAAGAAAGACCGTATCTAGAAGGTGCATTTCCTAATAGGAATTTTTCAGTCATGCTAGGGGGCTCTTGGATGCCTGGAGAATTTCCAAGAGAATCTTGGCTAACATTGGAACAGCAAGTTGGATTTATTCCCATGTTTCCAGTACCTAACCAGACAATCCAGACCTCAACTATGATGGGAGGATGGGAGTTAGCTATACCTAGTACCTCTCAAAATAGCGACTTGTCATGGGAGTTGATAACTATAATGGCTCAGCCTGAAATACTGGGGCCATTTATACAAGAACATGGCTATTTGCCGACACAGCAAGTGTTAGGTGATGGTCCATTCTCTGAACCACTAAAGCAATCGGTCCCATACTTTGAAGAAATGGTTTCGATGATTCCACACGGACGAAGCAGACCAAATATACCTGAATATCCAGAGATAGCGGAAGATATACATCATGCCATACAACAAGTTTACAACGGGTCTGCATTACCAGAAGATGCCCTCAATACAGCAGCTGCCAAGTCTGCCGATTCGTTAGGATGGAAATGACTCAATAACACTCAAGATATTAAGGCAGCGTGGTCGATATTGCTTCTTTAGGGGTATCTGAAATCTCTTTTTTGTTCACCCTTTCTCTTCTTATATATACTCGTCCGGTCGAGTTAACAAGGCTTAAATTAATTCCATGCCCTTGGTTTCTGTGTCCAATGGAGAGGAAAATAATAATCATCGAAAAAAGATCACTGTAAGTCGCGTCTATGCTGTTAGTACCCTTTTGGCAGTTATAATAGCAATTCCTGCTATAGCAGTTACATTTGTCATGCATTATGTGATCAGAGCAGATTTTTTCTTGACTCTTGGTGCAGGATTGATAACACTCTTTATTGCAATGGGTTTTGGATACAAGCTGTCGAAAAAGTTTGTCAAGGTTCTATCTGGTAATAGTCGTTAAAATATACAATGAGTTATAGACGATTGCTATCAATACAACGAAGAGAGAAAACTGCCAATTTGACAGTTAAGCAGATAAGCGCCACATTAGCAAGAGCTAGTATTCTTCCCTCATGAATAAGGTAGAGTACGACGTGCGTCCTGCAAGCTTCAAAGGTTCATAGAGGCTGAAGAATTCAAAATTATCAATCTATCTTAGCTCGAAGACCTTATTAATATGAATATTAACTTGGTTTCATCTGAAGATTTTATATTTTCACCTCTACTATGGAGATACCGTCATCCAATTAGCAAAAATAGCTGTGGTGTACCAAATATAACTGTGAACTTAAAGCACATCGCTTTGCAGTTATGTACCTGTACGTGGATCGAGATAATGACAGGCGCTGGCATCATACTCTATATGCTGTACCTCGGCAACTATACTCTAGCGGCTATTACTGTAGCGGTGTTTGCACCACTGATCGGCTTTCATTTTGCAGTCAGCAAGGTACAACATAGCAACGTAGAATGGAAGCCGACGAGGAGGAGGACAATTAAGTTACGTTCCTAAAAAACTAATTCATCAGTTGAAAG
>DATFBG010000015.1:0-8783 GCA_035253945.1 Nitrososphaeraceae archaeon
TCAATGAACCTCAAGTTTCCTTTCTGGTTTTTTGCTTTTATTTTCATATAACAGATGTCATACTCAAATGACTCTCCGCTTCCTACACGTCCAGGAACCACCATTTCTGAGTATATCAAAGTAGAGTTATCGTGTACATTAAGCGATACATTTTGATAGAAACGCGAGTTTCTATAAGGAATTATTTGATCAGGTATATATTCGAAATAGCAACCCTCACCAACATTAATATGCACAAGCTGGGTGGCGTAGTTCTTATCCATTCGATAAATTCTAGTAGCACCTTGTGTAGTCAGATGCAATAAAGCATTATTTGCTAATGTAATGTCCATCCTGTATCTGTCGCCTTGGAGGATTCCTCCAGAAGGAGAAATAATATATAGATACGCCATCGAGGGCAGTGACTCTTCTAAATATAACACGCGTTGCGTATAAAGTGGAACCTTTGAATATTGCTCCTTCGCAACAGTCCTTTGTCTATGGGAATCATATTCCATTCTCAAGACTATTGCACCTAGCTTTCCTGCTCTACCGACTTCTAATTGGCTTAGCTTGGAATCGTATGCAAGTACTTCCAGAGGGATATCCTCTGGAATATAGAATGCTAGGTTATCCGACAATACTGTTACCTGTTATTGTTATTGTTATTGTTATTATTATTATTATTATTTGACTACTGCTTTTGGTGGAGATTCGAAAAGTACATCTCTAATAATATGATCTGTAACCGCTTTGACTCCTTGACCTGTCTTAGCATTCACGAAGACATATGGCTTATCTCCTCTCACTATCTTGGCATCTCTTTCCATAATGCTAAGGTCAGCGCTGACGTAAGGAGCAATGTCTATTTTGTTAATAACAAGAAGGTCACAGTTCTCGATTCCAAGTCCACGTTTTCTAGGGTATTTATCGCCTCCCGTAACATCTATAATGTAGATAAAATAATCGGCCAAAGCGGGACTAAATGTGGTTGTTATATTGTCGCCACCGCTTTCTATAATAATCACATCAAGCTCTCTATGTTTTGATTCCATCTCTTCAACTACAGATATATTCATTGAAGGATCTTCACGTACAGCGGTATGAGGGCAGCCACCTGTGGCTAATCCAATTACTAAATCCTCCGACATTAAACCTTTTTCAGTCGCCAAATTGCGTCTCATTCTTTCGGCATCTTCTCTGGAAACTACATCATTCGAGATTATGCCCGCCTGATAACCTCTGGCAGATAACATTGGGACAATCTGTTCTATAAGCATAGTCTTTCCAGATCCTACTGGACCTCCAACACCGACACGAGGGATCCTTTTATCCGAACTCATAAAAAAAATACTGCGTTTTCGGGTAATAAACATTTTTAAATGTATTTCTTTCGTGTTTTACCTGCAGAATATCAATCACGTGAGCGAACTGTAATATACCTAATTGGGTCTACCGATATAATCTTGTATAATTTTTAAATTTGTGGGTTTAGTTCATAAATTTGATCATCATAATGCTGAAGTATGCCTAGTCGCAAGGGGCACCAAACATACTGACAGTAAAGCCATAGAGCATTACCATTCTTGAGTAATTCTGAAATATCGACGTTTTGAAATGCTCTAGCTAATCCCATAGTTAGTTTGTCAATGCTCGTGTATGTGAGCCCCCTCTTCTGGTTCAAAGACCATGGTCGAGCTTGTAATACTGACATGATCTTCTATTGAACTGAAAAGCTTGACTAAGAGATCTAATTCACTATCAGCCTGAATGGGCAAGATTACCTTATTATCTTCTAATTTTATTGGCCGATGCAAATTGCCTATAGTGTGACCAATTTTTACTGCTATTTCAAATACATGATCATTTGGTGTGTTTTCCGTCAGTGCAACAACAGCGACTCTTTCTGGTGTTATCTCTACTACTATCATCCTTTCACTATTTAGTAACAATACATCGCCGTGTTTGATTTGGACACTCTGTGGAAGCGTAATTGCGACATCAGTGCCCTTGTTTGAGCTCTTTCTCATTCTGACTCGTTGGGCTTCCATTCTACTCATCTGAACAACCTCTACAAGTCCCTTACTTGTCATGTCCTGATACATTTGGACTAGGTTCTCATCTTTGTTTTTGTTACCAATTACAGAATCAACGGTAATCATCGGTTGCTTCCCTATTCCTTTGTCTTAACCGAGTCGGGCTCTTTGACATTAAAATTTCTCTTGTATTTTATGGCCTCAATCATATCGGACAGCCTCTGTGTATAATCAACAAAGCCATAGTGGTTATAGGAAGACGGACCTATAGTAGCAAAAGCCAGACCCTGTTCGGAGAATTGTATTTGGGCGCCAACCGAAAAGGTCTCTGCAATAACACAAGTTGTAACCCTGTGGTCAGGATAATCCAAGTTCAAGTGGGAAGCGGGATCTATAAGCCCAGACAACGATTCTATTTTACCCGCTTTTATGGTCACGTGTCTCACTTTTGTCGCATCTAATATATGACCATTCTCGTCCACGTTGGACCTTTCTACACAATGTCGTACCAACAATTCTTATGAAAATTACCTCTTTGACTCTGAAAGTGCTTGCGGACTTAGATCTTCGGCCGCCAAGTTTCGGTCTATTCGTAAAACAGATTTTGCTATTTCAGCAGCAGCCTTTAGGGCCATTGTCTTTACGAGGAGAGGGTCTATTACACCCATCTTCCACATATCCACAGGTTCGCCCGTATTGATATCTATTCCAAATCCCTCAGGCGAGGATCTTGCAGCCATCACTTTTTCAAGTCCGTTGAAACCCGCGTTAGTTAAGATCTGTCGCATAATGCTCTCCAGGGCAGCCATGACTACATCCAGACCAACTTGTTCGAGGCCCTTCAGTCTAAGCTTTTTGACCTTTTCTATTATGTGTAATTCAGCTGATCCTCCACCCGCAACTACGCCATTATTCAATGCAGCCTCTGCTGCATTTATACCGTCAATTACGGCTCTCCACCGTTCTTGGGAAGTTTCTTTTGTGCTACCAGAGATAATAACAGTAACTATATTTTGATGAGAACCATTTTCTACATAAATTACTTGATCCTGTTCATTCTCATAAATTCGGCTCGAGCTCCCCAAGATATCTTGGTTGCCTAAGTCTTCCAACATTCTGACAGGCTTTGCTCCAGTATATCTGGACAAATATTCTATCTCTTCTGTAGAAATTCGCACAGCGAATAGCCTCTTGGCAACAAGCAGGTCTTCAACTACTTGATCTACCTCTGGTGACGCTATAAGAATAGCATTAGCACCTGTGGCAATGATTGAGTCAACTATTTGTTTGGCCTTGCCCAGCCTGTCATTTTCCATGGTAAGTATATCTTGATATTTAGAATTCTCTTTAAGCCAAGCATCTTTGACCGGCTTCATGCTCATTTTCACAATCATTATTTTGGGTTCCTTTATCTCAAGTGGCATTTCTGGATCAAGTCTTGTTCTCTCAAGAACTATTCCGTTGACAACTTTGTCGTCCATATTTGTTTTCCTAATAACCAGTATAGACTTGTCAAAATTGTAAGAACCATTGAACATAGCATTGTTTCCCACAGTACGGAGAGCGGATATGACCAGCGACGAGAGGGAGGTTCCATCCAGCTTTGACGAAAGGGAGGTTCTTACTACTTGTTCTAACATATTATCATTCAACTTTATTATTTTTGTCTCTGCTTCTAAGAGGCTGCATGCGTGTCTGACTCCGCTCTCAATCCCTTCTACAACTTTGGTTGGGTGAACACCTAATTCTCTCACCAGCTTCTTCCCCTCTTTTATCATTTCGGCAGACATCACAACTGCAGTAGTTGTGCCGTCTCCAACGAGCTGCTCCTGCCTTTCGGCTATTTCTACAATCATTCTTGCGACAGGATGTATTGCCCGGAGAGAAAGCAAGATTGTCACGCCATCGTTTGATATATGTCTGTTCATTGCCTGATCTATAAGTAGCTTGTCTAGACCTTTTGGACCAAGGGTGGTTCTGACAGTGTCTGCAACTGCCATGACAGCATTAGAATTGGAGTCTAAGGCGTTGAATTCTACATTTTCCGCCATAGGCCTCCATACTCCAAAATTTGGATTTGACATTAAATGAAAACCTATGATTTACTCACTATTCACCCATGTAATAAACCTACTAGATAAAATTAAAAAAAAGGAGGATATTACCTAATCCTTCTTACTGTGTTTGTCTCCTTACGCCATGAAGTATGTTTGAGCTGCAGACAGTTCCTTGGCTGGCTCCACAGTTGCTACCTTACCGTCTAATTTGACCTCGTATGTTTCTGGGTCAATAGTTATCTCGGGGGTGTTATCGTTCCACATCATATCGTTCTTGCTGATATTTCTACAATTCCTTACTGGGAGCATCACTTTTTCTAGTCCCAGTTTTTGTGGCACTCCGAGATCCATTGCTGCTTTGGACACAAATGTAAATGATGTTTTCTTTACTGCCCTTCCCATCGCTCCGAACATAGGTCTATAATACACGGGCTCAGGAGTAGGCAATGATGCGTTCGGATCTCCCATGATAGACCATGCAATGAATCCACCTTTGAACACCATTTTAGGCTTGGCTGGGAAAAATGCTGTTGGATACATTACTACATCTGCATACTTTCCTACCTCTAAAGATCCTAAGTAGTCGGCCACACCATGAGTTATGGCTGGGTTTATAGTAGTCTTTGCGATATAGCGCCTTGCTCTGAAGTTATCATTATCGCCTGTTTCTTCTTCCAGTTTATATCTTGCCATCTTTTTCATTTTATCAGCTGTTTGCCATGCTCGTATGACTACTTCGCCTATCCTTCCCATAGCCTGGCTGTCAGAGGAGTACATACTAAGTACACCTTGGTCATGCAAGACATCTTCGCCTGCAATTGTTTCGGCCCTAATTCTTGACTCCGCAAAAGCAACGTCTTCTGCCACTGCGGGATTAAGATGATGACAGAACATGAGCATATCCAAATGTTCATCCACTGTATTCACGGTGTACGGTCTCGTTGGATTAGTTGATGAAGGCAAGGCAAACTGTTCGCCTGCAATTTTCATTATGTCCGGCGCGTGTCCTCCACCAGCACCCTCAGTATGGTATGTATGCAATGTTCTTCCATCTATTGCGTCAATGGTATCCTCCACATATGCACATTCATTGATTGAATCTGTATGTATGGCCACCTGTGTGTCAGTAGCATCTGCGGCCCTAAGTGAAGCGTCTAAGACAGTGGCAGTGGTCCCCCAGTCTTCATGATCTTTAAGTCCGCATGCACCAGCCTGGATCTGCTCCAGTTGTGTTGCAAGAGAAGGATGGGAATCATTACCTTTGCCCAAAAATCCCCAATTCATGGGCAAATCTTCAACCGCTTCCAACATTCTGCTTATATTAAACACTCCTGGTGTGCATGTAGTAGCATTAGTGCCATCTGCTGGACCGGTTCCTCCTCCGATCATATTACAAATACCATTGCTAATACCATCAATATACTGTTGCGGTGATATCATATGAATATGGGTATCAAAGTGACCTGGGGTGCAAATAGTGTGTTCTCCCGCAGTTGCTTCAGTACAAGCTGAAACAACCAAGTTTTTATTGACTTTATCCATCGTATATGGATTACCTGCTTTCCCTATCCCAGCAATCTTTCCATCTTTTATGCCTATATCGCCCTTGATGACGCCTAGGACAGGATCAAGTACCACTGCATTAGTTATGAGATAATCAAGGGCCCCATTTGCATTGGTTACCCCTGACGTCTGTGCAAGACCATCCCTTAATGTTTTTCCTCCACCAAAAACACACTCGTCACCATGTGTGATTAAGTCTTTTTCGACTTCAATTGTTAAATCTGAGTCTCCTAATCTAATCTTGTCTCCTGTAGTTGCTCCAAATAGGTCAGTATATTGCTTACGTGTTAATTTAAGAACCATTTTCTTTTCTCCTCCTATGCTCCCTTAAATCCCCGTTCCCTTGCCCTCTGAAGTGCAGTATTCCGAATATTAGATGATTTCAGGCCGCCCATCGTCAAGCCATTGAATCCGTATGAAATGCGTGCACCTCCTAGCTCACACAGTTCGATTTCTTTCGAATCGCCCGGCTCAAATCTGATTGATGTGCCTGCTGGAATATTTAATCTATATCCGTATGCTTTTTCCCTTGGAAATTCTAAGGCTTTGTTAACTTCAAAGAAGTGCGTATGAGAGCCAATTTGGCAAGGTCTGTCCCCTGTATTTTTTACAGTTATCGTAACAGTCTTTCTATTTTCATTACAGTTTACGGGTTCTTTTGCCAGAATATATTCTCCGGGTATCATTATTCTTCTAACCTCCTTGCGACTAGATTTAGGTTTTTTTTTGATCGAGTTTTTTTACTCACCATTTTTCTTATCCACTACCTTTACTGAACAGGATCGTGTACCGTCACAAGTTTCGTCCCATCGGGAAAGGTACACTCGACCTGAACCGTATGTATCATTTCGGGAACACCCTCCATCACATCATTTCGTGTTAATATTTCTCTAGCTGACTTCATAAGCTCAGCTACTCCCTTTCCTTCTCGAGCTCCTTCGACAACAAAATTTGCTACATAGGCAATAGTCTCAGGATAATTCAGCTTTACACCCTTTTTCTTTCGTCCTTCGGCAATTTGTGCCGCAGTCCATATCATCATTTTATCTATCTCTCTTGGTGCTAACATCAACTCTAATTTTTACCTCGAGTATTCTGGTGGTCTGAATTATTTTAAATTTCAAAAATTATCTATATATATATGAAGTTGTGGGGAGCCTTCAATACGACAAACTTAGTTAGTCGACGTCGACATAAAGTGCATTATTACACAGTAGAAACTTTTACGGGTATGACTTTATTCAACCAGAAGTATATCTTTTCAAATGGTCCATTCTTGCTCACTGGCAATCTAAACGCATATTCTTTACCATTTGTTGCTTTAATCGTTAAAAAGTTTGCACTAATAGCTGTGCCTAACATATTAGAGACAACTGTCTCTATACCTTTACGCATACAAACTTCCTCAATTTCAGAGTACCAGATAAAGAAATTTGAAATATCCTTTCTTATAATCTCTGATGGATTGAGATTTAGCCCTTTTTTGAAGTCAGGGACTTTCTTATCTTTGGTCAAAATCATATATGGGAAGGGAGCCATTCCTGCAATAAATCCCGTATCCAGAAGCTTTCTCGTAAAGCTCTTCTTACTTACGATTACACGAGACGTAGTAAAATCCAAAAAGTAGTTTTCGTGCAACCAATTTTTTTCATCCGTACTTAATCTAAGAATTACTTCCTCTATTCCCCTATCCTTACACCATTGAATGAAAGATGATATCTTTTCAGAATCAGATCTAGTTGAGCTACGAATCTGACTGTACTTTAAAAACTGCTCAAATTCGTAAGAGTTCAAACTGTGAAAGCGCTAGCCAAGGCCCAAGCATAAAGAATTCTTGGGTATGTTGTTGCTATTGCCAACATTTTTCTTCTGTTCGTAGTTAACCATGTTAATTATGTCGATTATCCGTTTCCATCCTAAGGTTATGGCTTAGGGAGGCCGTGACCACCCTATTCCAGCGGGAATGTTTCCAAAGCCTGAGACACCCAACAGCCACACCCACGCAGTAAACACGAAGGGACCTGTAAGCGCAGGAAGTCCCCACATTCCGAAGAACCTTTGTAGTGCAGGCATTACGACAATAGAGCATGCTACGGTTGCTAACACAGCCATAAAAAAAGAGCTTACCGTTAAAGGTACAAACGAAGTAAGGGCAATCATAACCAGCACTTGATTGAACCCATGTAGACCCAACCTTATTTCTGCTGTGGGCAACTTTGTAAGTATCGCAAGTGTTACACCTATCCCTGATCCAAGCAACGCCATCAGTCCGGCTAAATATAATGGCGAAAATGGATCCCATTGAGTGGTATATCCATTAGTATACCAGGGTCGATCCTGATCAGTGAGGATTGGAGCAAGCTCAAAAGCCAATGTAAGCCCAACTACCCAGAAAATTCCAGTCTTCCAGTTCTCAACAAATGTCACCTGTGAAACGCCCTTTAGAGTCGCAATCATGAACTCTTTGACAGTCCATTTGAAATTTTCCATCTTAACCTGCACTGGATTACTACTTCCAGTAATCAATTCCTCTTTTGGAGGGGCCGGTGGCACTTCTGGCCAAATATCATGTCCGTAACGCTTTGAAGCATACATCATTGCCCAGGTTGTGAAAATGAAAGAAGATGTAAAACCTGGAATTGCCCATGACTTGGCTAATCCGTCAAGAACAAACAAATCTCCCATTAGATGCGAAAATGCCATCCAGGTAACAGCGGTTACGGCTGCTCCAAAAACAGAGATAAAGAAAGTGGCTTTGTTAGCCTTAACAAAAGGACCAGACCAAAAGGCCATTCCCGTCAGAATAGAATTGTATCCGAATAATCCAAAAGTTACTAGTCCATACGGTGCTCCGAAGGCTATAGCCATTCCCGCACCTATCAGTCCTGACAAAGCCATCATTGCCCCAGCCTTCCTTGAGGCAACGATTACACCAGCCAGGATAAGAATTCCTGTCACCGGAGAGCTAAAAAGAGGTACTTCAGCAATTCCGTTAAACAGGGTGAAAAAGAAATCTAGAAAAGGGTCTCCTGTCGAATAGATTGGGGGTGCCATAATACTTTTCCTTAAGGAAGTCTTTCTTAACGATTTGTAACTTATATAAGTTTATTAAGAAATCTTGCCTATTCCAATCAAAAAATTTGACTGC
>DATFBG010000016.1:0-5726 GCA_035253945.1 Nitrososphaeraceae archaeon
ATCAATATCCCCGCATGTCATGTGCTCTGACACTGCCTTAACTCCAGACTCCTGAGATTCACGAACGACATTATATACTTTTATCTTGTCTGAGGAAATCGCTCCCAAACCGAATGTTCGTGTAGCGTCAGCTATATATCCCTCGTGCCTGAGAGTTAAGTCCACAACGATCATATCCCCTGATTTGAATCTACGATCAGAGATTTGTGCATGGGGTTGAGCTCCATTCGGTCCACTCGCAATAATCAAAGGATCCAGTGTCCATTTGTATGATGGAGGGCTTGCCCCCATCTTCATAGCTTCATAAATTAGTTTTGCTTGCAATTCACGTTCAGATAAACCCTCTTTGATTTTCTCTGTGCAAGTCTCATATAACTTGTCTAAAATGTTAGCAGTCTTGCTAATGCAAGAGATTTCTTTCTCATCCTTAATCATTCTGGCTTCATAGAATGGCTTGCTGTTTGATAGTAATGTCTGATGACTGTTAAGCCTCTGTTGTACCATATGAAAAATAGAGTAGTCAATGCAATCTACACAGGTTTTTTTATTGTTTACAGCCGATAAGAAGTGGGATATCAATTTGCTACCTCTCTCTGCAGGAACAATGTCACAATCTTTGGAGGTATTGCTTGCCCTGTCCGCCTCAAGTCTTGGGGTAATTAGCGTGGTTTTTCCCTCGTCGTTGCATATTGCGATTCCTTCTCCCCAGAAACCAGTGAGATAAAATATGTTTTCGGGATTAAACGCGGCCACTATGTCACAGTTGAATCTCCTTCTGGCGTATTTCAAAATATTCTGGCGGCGAATTTTGTGCATTAGTATTAATACATGTACAAACCTCAGAGCCCCACTTTATCTCTACCGATAAATGGTGCCCTAATTATAAATAGCCGACCTTGTTTCGTTTATCTGACAAGTAGAATGGAATATTTAGTCATGTTGCCGGGTCCAACTAACGTACCAAATAGAGTTATGAATGCAATGCTGGCACCGATAATTAATCATAGAAGCGAAGACTTTCGTCTACTTTACAAGTCACTCATTCAAAAAATCAAGAGGACCTTTCAGACTCAAAACGATGTTATTTTATTGACAACTTCAGGAACAGGAGCAGTTGAAGCCTCAGTTGTTAACTTGATAAAAAAAGGCGATAAGGCAATTGTTCCTGTAAGTGGTGAGTTTGGATCTAGGCTTGCTGATTTGATCGATAGTTGGGGAGGGAAGGCTATCCGTGTTGCTGCTCCATATGGAGAAAATCCTCAATACGAAAAAATTGAAGAAGCCCTTTACCAAAACAAAGACACTAAGGCTATTTATGCGGTTTACAATGAGACGTCAACTGGAACCACCCTTAGATATATGGATAAAATAGGACAGTTGTGTTCTAACCATGGGGCATTTTTTGTGGCTGACGCGGTCTCGATTCTAGGCGGCGATGAGTTACCTGTTGACAAGTGGAATATTGATATTTGTGTGACGGCGTCGCAAAAAGCTTTAGCAGCTCCCCCAGGGGTATCTCCTATTTCTATAAGCGACAAGGCTAAGCAGTACATACTTTCCAATTCAACTTCTATTCTTTATCTGAACCTCAAACGATATTTCAAATATTACGAAGATAATTTTGAAACCCCATTTACGCCGGCCCTTCCTTTATTCTACGCTTTTAATGAAGCTCTCGATATTGTGTTGGAAGAAGGATTAGATAAGAGAATTAGCCGACATAGATTGTGTGCTGAAGCATTTTACAGCGGTTTGAGTGCACTTGGTCTTGCACCATTTGCAAGAGAGGATGCACGTAGTAACGTTGTAATTGCTGCCAAATATATTGATGGAATGGATGACAAAAAATTCAGAACACTACTGGCTAAAGAATTTAGGGTACTCGTAGCAGGTGGCTTTAGCGACCTCAAAGGCAAAGTTTTTAGAATAGGTTCAATGGGAGAAGTAAACCGATACCATGTAATAAGAACGATTTCCGCTATTATATCTTCGATGAATATGCTCGGGCTAAAAGTTAACCCAGAAGCACTCCCCAAGGCCTTTGAAAAGGTTAGCAGTATTAATTAAGTCGCATTATGGTTCAGATTCCTAACTATTTGATTAAGCTTAATATATGGTAATTCGTTAGCGAAATTTATGACGCTTGAGAAAGGATCTCTCATTCTTATAGATTATACGGCAAAGGTCAAAGATACCAATTTAACCTTTGAAACCACTAGAGAAGAAGAAGCAAAGAAATCGGAACTATACGATCCAGCTCGCAGATATGAGCCACGGCTGATTTCTGTAGGGGAAGGATGGGTGTTGAAGGGACTCGACGAAGCTTTAACAAATGCTAGTATGGGCGATAAATTAAACATTGAAATAACTCCAGATAAAGGCTTTGGAGACAGAGACCCAAACAAAGTTCGAATGATTCCACTCCGAAAACTTGGTGAAAAAGCCGACGAGGTCAGGATTGGGGACACCATAGAACTTGGCGAGCGTACCGGAATTGTGAAATTGATTGGCTCTGGAAGGGTTCAAGTTGATTTTAACCATCGACTTGCAGGACGCACACTGATCTACGATGTTGAGGTGACTAAGAAACTTAAAGATGATAATGAAAAGGTGTTATCTCTAATAAAAAGGAGATTGCCAATAGATGATCAAAAGATAAAATTTAGCATTGAAGCAGCCAGTGTACAAATAGACCTTCCTGAAGAGACATTTATTGTTGATGGACTGCAAATTATAAAAAGAGCTATTTCAAATGACATATTCAAATTTGTACCTGGAATTAATAATGTCAGATTTATAGAAACCTATACATCTCAACAACCTTCCAGTCCAATGAAGCCAGAAGAACAGAAAGATCAATCTCTTGAAAAGAGTACTGAAGCTGCCCAGTCACAGTAAGTATAAGTATTGAAATTTTGAGTAACTTCCCAGTCACAGGACTTCTTCTTATTGTTTGCTTGTCTATAAACCTCCTACAAACCACTCAGCAAAATTAGAGCGTGGAAGCGACCACACCGGTTGCTTACACAGTTTCACCATTTTAACAATTAAATGTAGAGGTAGTTCTAGATGCTTAAGCAAATACAGCTTGACCTGATGTCCGCCTATCTGTCTATCTATCTAAAGACTGAAGGCTCAAACGCAAAATATTAAATCCTAGAGTACTTCCGTATCCTTGAGTAGGCGCAATGCAGATTGCTCGTCCAAACGCACTTTTTTCAATATAGTATACCGCTCAGGTCTAAGGGACTGTGCAAGCAGTAATGCTTTTACAGCGTCACATTCGCTTATGTTTATTTCTTGTGCAGTTGTAGGAGCTCCTATTTCCTTGAGTGTTTTTGCTATTTGTTTCCAATCTAGATTGTGAAGTTTGGCCATTATTATTGTGCCTAAACCTACGCGTTCGCCGTGTAACCCGCAACTGTTGCCAGCAATATATTCTAAGGCGTGACTGAATAAATGCTCTGAACCCGAGCAGGGCCTGCTACTTCCAGCGATACACGCAGCGACACCAGCACTAATTAGTGCCTCAATTATTGTCCGAGACCCAAAAATACTATTGTCCCGGAATTTATGCGATTGTTTTAAAATTATCTCAGCGCTCATGCAAGCTAAGTGGGCTGCGTAGGTACCAAAATATTCATTTTTTTCATCTCTAGCAAGTTCCCAATCTTTGACAGCGGTAATTTTTGCTACAAGATCCCCACAGCCACTTGCCAACAATCTCGTCGGAGCTTGAGAAATCAACTTAGTATCAGCCAAGACCCCTATTGGGGAATTAGCTTTAATCGAATGGGGCCTATCTAAACCCTTTATGGATACAAAGGGGCTTGCTATGCCGTCGTGAGAGGCTGAGGTTGGCACGCTAACAAAATATTTGGATAGTCCGAATGCTGTCATCTTGGCCACATCCACTGAGCGGCCTCCACCTAGCCCTACAATGAAATCAGGTGAGTATTTTTCAAGTTTTCTCTGCAAGTTATTTACGGCGCCCATTGAAGCATCAGTAACTATATGCCAAGAGTTGTCCAACGATGACTCTTCGATTGAGGCTCGACATTGTTTTCCTGCTTTAGCTTGGACCGTGAGACCAGTCACAATTGCAATCTTGGATGCGTCGTGGTTAAGATCGAGTAAGAAGTCTCCGACATCATTTATCACATCATCTCCTATTAATATTTTCCTTGGTAGCTCCATAAGATGAGCTGAGTTGGGATTCAAACCTTAAATTCATCCCAGGTAATTGTCTAAAGAAAAAAGTAAACTCTATTCTTCAGGTAACGTACCTTGAGTCGGGATTTAGAACTTAACCTGGTTGCTCTTCATCTGCACTAATCGATGGTTGCTCTTCGGCTTTACTCTCAGTAGGCGAGCCCGCTCCTGCAATTTCTGCAGTTGCATAACCTCTCCCAACCTTGGTTATTCTTATCCTTACATTGTCTCCGACTTTGGTTCCGGTAACAAAAATCACGAGGCCTTCCACTTTGGCAACACCTGCGTCCCCTCTTTTGCTCATTGACTCTATCCTGACGTCAAATTCCTCTCCAACTCTTACTGGTGATGGTCTAAAAGGTTTTGGGCCTGTGAAGCCACCACCACGACCCGAGCCGTAGCTCCCATAATCTCTTCGCGGTCTATATCCCCCTGTACTCCTGTTTTCTCCAAACCTTTCCTCACCAGAGCCTGAATCTATATTTTCCAAACTTTCTCAGTGGTAACTATAATTCAAAACACTATTTCAACTTTGATATCAATACAGTCAAGCTGTAGCCGAGAAAACCATCATTAAAGCGAAACACTCTTTAAAGGTAGTATGCGAATATACCAAAACCGCAGTCAAAAATTGGCTTGTTTTAGCTAATGTGATAATATGCAACATAAATCGTACTACAATGGTCAGAATAATCAAAATATAATGGCTTCTATACTTCAGAGCCTTCCCAGAGAATCAAGTCTTACCAAGATAGAATACGAAGGTCCCAATATTGCGTTGTATTCTGATAACCCAGCCTATCTATTAAAAAATAGTCAGATTATATCCAACATGGTGAATACATTGAAGAAAAGGATAGTTATTCGAACCGATGAGTCCATTCGGAAATCAGAGAGTGAAACATTAGCTTTATTAAGAAGCAATATCTCAAAAGAAATTCAGCCAGATCGTTCCTTTTTTGATCCTGCATTGGGAGAAGCAACTATGTATGTTGAGAACCCATCTGAAGTTGCCTCCAGCATAGAAGATGGTAATTACGAAATAGTGGAAAAAACCGGATGGAAATTCAAAATGAGAAAAAAACCATTAGACATGCATGTGATTGAGAATATTCATAGAACCCTATATGAAACAGTGGATGAGCGCATTCAATTCTACAAAGACGTTGGAGAGAGAATCTTTAGATCCAAATTAGCTGATTCACCTGCCGAAGCCAGTATTATCACGCTTGGAGGATTTGCAGAAGTTGGACGCTCTGCAATGTTATTATCGACACACGAAAGCAAGGTTTTACTAGACTGCGGACTCAATATGTTTGCCAAACAGCCCCTAGATATCCTACCGAGATTAGATATCACAGGAATTGGGATTAACGATCTTGATGCAGTGGTCTTGAGCCACGCACACTTATCCCACAGCGGTTTTTTACCCTTTCTTTTCAAATACGGATATGCAGGGCCAGTATATTGTTCAGAACCAACCTTGCCTCTCATGAATTTAGAGCATACAGAAT
>DATFBG010000017.1:0-2565 GCA_035253945.1 Nitrososphaeraceae archaeon
TTCATCCTCAGGAGCTGCTGCTTCTTCTTCATCCTCAGGAGCTGCTGCTTCTTCTTCATCCTCAGGAGCGGGAGTTGGCGTTGGCACAAGACCTGGAGTGGTAGGACAGTCAACTGCATCTTGGTTGTCCACCAACCCATCATTATCATCGTCTACAAGATTATCACAGATCTCTATGTTAGATGTTGATGCTTCTTCTGTACCATCCGCGGCAGGACTTCCACCCTCTTCAAATAATGTTGAAGCGCTTCCATTTTGTGGAACCAAAATACTAAACAGAAATAAAAAAGCGAAAAGTGCGCCAAATACAGTATTATAATTTTGCTTTAAAATCACCATGCACCTGAACAATGAAAAAAGAAAGTTAAACTCTTATAAATAGAGTTCTGTTATCGCATCCCACACGTTATTAGGATAGATGGACTTATTACATTTTGTAACTTGTAGTGTTCGAATTAGGCTTTACCGATTTCTCAAAATAATACTTTCCTATTATCCTATGAAGAATTTTTATGCGAAGGTTTTTTAATGAAGGGCCAGACTTTGTCCTTTTATAATGGAAGTCTCAGACATCATGGTAAGCAAAGTTATCTCATTGAATTTTGATGATACAGTTGCCAAGGCCTTGAGCGTGATGCATGAAAACAACATTAATCAGGTACCTATAGTTGATGATAATGACAATTACCATGGCATGATATTTGCCAAAGATTTTCTTCTAGTAAACACCACTCCTGAGGCCAAGCTAAAAACCTTTGCTTCCACCACTCCAATCCTTGATCCTTTACATAGTATTGAAAAATGTGCCCAGCTTATTGTAGCGACTGGCAAGCGAGCACTGCCTGTCATTGAAAACAAAAAAATAGTCGGTATTGTGAGTGAAACAGATGTCGCATTGACTGCAGACTTTGGCCATGCGATAATAGATGAAGTTATGTCCGGGGCTATAGTAATTGAGGAAGATAATACTCTAGGCAATGCCTTGACTAAGATCCGTAAATATAATATTTCTCGGCTTCCAGTCATCAATCTCAACGGTGTTCTTAAAGGAGTCATAAATGCGTTAGATATTATCAAAGTTCTGGCTACCCCAAGAGAAAGAGCTACAAAATCACCGGGAGTAGGTACAATGGCTACAATCAGAGAGATGAAAGTCAAAGATATTGCTCGGAGAGCCTTCTCAGTTGACAGGGGTACTAAGATAAACCAAATAAGTGGAAGCTTTAAACAAAACGAAGAAGTAATCGTCGTAGGAGAAAAAAGACCCATCGGCATCGTTACACCCAAAGATCTATTGGAACTCATACTTCCAAAGGACAGTGGACCCAGCATCCACATGGCACATCTAGAAGATAATGAAGCACAACGCGAGATTGAAGAGGAAATGAAGCGATTCTTGAAAAAAATACAAGGAAAGCTCGAAAATATAAACCGAGTTACTATTTACGCTGACAAACATAAGACCAGAAAATACTCTCTACGGGCTAGAATGATAACAGCGGCTGGTGTGATCGAAGCAAAAGCAGTGGGCTTTGATCCATTGAGTGCATGCAAAGAATTAATCTCTCGTTTCGATAGACGCATAAGGTCTGAACATAGTCAAAAAATCAAACACAGGCAACACAGAAATCACACAGGACCGGTAGTCGAATAGTTGTAAGGCGCAGATGAGGAGATTTGAACTCCTGATCGCCCGAGGGCGAATCGGCTTGCTTTCAGCCATTAGACTCAAGGCCGACGCATTACTATGTTCCCCCTAGATTGCTAAAGGAAAGACCACTCTGCCACATCTGCACCTCTGTTAAAATGATTCACCTACTATTATTTGTTAACTGCAATAGCAAAATTACCATGGGAGGATCAATAATCAAATACTACACATAGCAATTAAAGCACTGTATAATTAAATAAAGATCTTTGCGGTAATTAATTAGTCAATGCTGATGGTTACACCATTGTCTTTATTTTTCCATTCTTGTAGGTTTTCTACCAGTATTGGGCTCGACTTCGTCTGGCAAATCAATTTTCTTCTGATGTTGTTCTTCGCCTGCAACCGATTCCAGTATTAAAGATTTATTATCTGCCTTCAACTGCAGATCCTCTTTATTAACTCCGGGTAACTCTGCCACGATGGTAATATCCTCGGATCCCGCAATAATATCTCTAATAAAGGCTCACGCTGCTCTTTGACAGTTAAGCCCTCTCCCAAAAACAATGGAGAGGAGTGTACGTTTCCAAACTTTATCACTATAGGCTTGCCATCTTTCCCTAGCTTTACGGAATACCCATATACAATGGACCCATCTCACGGACAGTTGAACCATCAGCTAGTTTTCTTTCTCTTATAGCGTTCTTGGGAGCTCGCTGTACCGTATCTCAAGCTTCTTGCATGATTCTTTCGATTTCTCTCATAGTTCCGTCTAAATTGTGGAACCATGAGTCGGCCCGCTTCTTCTAAACCATTTTTATATTAAAAACGTTGCCTTTGCCTTATATTCTCTGCTTCGTATTTCAACTGCTTATCAAGTTCCTTTAGTAGGGACATTTGTGCCTCGCTTAAGGCAG
>DATFBG010000018.1:0-5442 GCA_035253945.1 Nitrososphaeraceae archaeon
TTGCAATTCCCCGAATCTGTCCCTTGAGTCCATACCATGTGACATGTGCCTTGATGGAGCTAAAAAAGAGGTAAGAAAACTGCTCTTAATGCTTACAGAGGATTTTGGCATTGCCGAAAATGATATACAGATTTATTTTTCGGGTAATGATGGCTTCCACCTGTATGTAACGGATCCAAATTTCCAACACTTGGATGCTCAAGCTAGATCGGAGATGACAGGATATATTATGGGAAAAGGTTTACTGCCTGAGACAATTGGAGTTTACAGAAAAGCGAGTACTGACAAAGGCCAAAAGGGAAGTAATAATAATGATGATACTGACGGCAACCCCCGCAGTAATATTGCTGAGTATAGTGGTGACCCTCACGTAGCCTATTCGAAATACAAGGAAAGAGGAGGTAATCAGAATGATTTCTTGGTCAGATCCCCAAGAAGCGGCCCAAACTATGGCTGGCGAAAGAGACTATACCAACAACTAGGCATAAAGGATTCCTTTGGACCAAAGCTAAAGAATATAGTTCAACACAAAGGAGGATACCATAGCTTTAAGATAGAACTGGACAAAATAGGGAAGGAACTTGGAGTAAGTATTGATCCCCAGGTAACAATGGATGTTCATCGTGTATTTAGATTGCCAGGAACCTTAAACAGCAAAAGTGGGTTGACCAAGATGAAATGTTCCGACCTGGGTACATTCAATCCATTGTACGATGCTTGTCTGTTAAGCGATGCCGAGACCAAGGTAAAAATTAAGACCCCTGTTAAATTAACGCTCAAAGGCCAGATGTTTACAATGAATGAAACGGTAACGTCCCTGCCTGCGTATGCTGCCATATATCTAGTATGCAAAAATTTAGCAATCATGATATAGAAGAGAAAGCTGCATTTTCAGCTCAACTTCTTCTGTCGTAAATCAGCTTTCGCTTGTACTTGTTCACTTGTACTGACAATAGCCAACCTTTATATCGTTAGCTGTGGTGCTGTTACTGGCTGGGGAAATCTTCAAGGTGGTTGTACTCGTTGTAGACAATCTCTCGCCTTATACTAAGGATATATTACTATGTCTAAGAAAACTAAAAGCTAATTACACATACAAAAAATTCTATGAAAATATAGATTACAGAATTATTTCATATGAAAAAGTTATTCTTTCAGGCAGAAGCAAGCCAAGCAGAGAGATTAATGCTATCAATTCCAGACTCATAATAAAATGTAATCAATTGGGTGTTCCTGTTTTGGGAATATGTTATGGAGCGGAAATTATGGCCCTTGCATTGGGAGGATCTCTACATAGGATGGTAACTCCTGTTCGAGAAATGAACCACATTGTAATATCAGAGTCCCCAGAGGCGAATGTTATTTTTCAAAAAAACAAAATGCTCTACGTATATGAGAGTCACGCCTACTGTGTCGCGCAGATACCCCAAGATTTTGTTTCTATAGCAACGTCAAAGTATTGCAAAAACGAAATCTTTGTTAACCTTGGCAGGAGACTGATTGGTGTCCAATTCCACCCGGAGAAAAGCAAAGAAGATGGATTGGAGTTATTTTCAAGCTTTTTACACATATGAAGAATCATGCATAGGATGCCTAAATGGTACCTTTAGAACTAGAAACACGTAATTTGGAATAGTATAAGCAACTCTTCTTCTATAATTCATTACTATTTTTTTCCAAGATTGAAGCGAGAAGGATTTTATTAGTATTTTACGTGCATAAAAGCATAACTGCCTTGCAATCACAACCTGGATATAACTCGTTACCTCTTCCGTTGATAAATCCCGAAGAAGAAAATATTTGTCTTCCATTGGTAATAAACGTCATTTGCAAATACTGGGGAGAAGAACAGTTGCTTCTTGAGGCTGACCAAAGTGCAAAGAAGTACTCTGGAATTAAGGGATCTGTCATGATAGAAGGAATAGAATTAGCTGAAAAACACGGACTCAAAGGATACGCGTATAGAGGTTCAATTGTGGACATAAAGAGGAAGATCGATCAGGGGATACCCTCCATAGTCATATTACCAGGAATATATGACACTGCCCAACACGCAAACATAGTATGCGGCTACGATCCTGACGAGAGTCGAATTCTAACCTATGTCCCTCAACCTGACACCGTCGGTGCCATCCCCGAGCGAAGATTTCAACAAGATTGGGAACAAGACGACATGGTCAGTATAGTTTTAGTTCCTCAGGATATGAAGCAAATTATAGAGAAAGAAAATCTGCAATTTAAAGAATCAAACCGCATCTGCTTGGAGGTGGAGAAGTTGAGACACCAAGGAAGGGTCGCCGAAGCTATGGAAAGAATTTCCAGAGCCGTAAAAATAGACAATAATAATGCTCAAGCATGGTGCATTATGGGCAGTATATTAAATGAACAGAACTCTCCAAAAGCAGTTTCCTGTTACGAGGAATCCATTAAATCAAACCCCAATTATTATTTAGCCTTCAGAGGCCTAGGAAATTATTATCTCAAAAACAAAGATTTCCATAACGCGCAGGCATACTATTCGAAGGCGATAGAAGTTAATCCCACTAGGTTTGGTCCCGTATTCAAAAACCGTGCACTGGCAAGATTACAACTTGGAGATAAGGCAGGGTGTAAAAATGACCTACTCAAGTATCTAGAGCTGGTACCAAATGCCAATGATAGTTTGAGTATTCAAGAGGCCCTTAATCAGCTTTAAGTAGATGGAAAAAGTAGTGACTTTGAGAGTCGTCCCTTCGTCTTCCCCATTCAAATTCTCATTAGTGGTAACTATCGAAAAAAAGAGATAGGCGTCAACAAAAGAAGCATTATAGTCAAAAAAAGGGTATGATAAGGACTCAAGGTGTGAGGCATGTTCTTCTGATCTGCCCTTCTTTTTTTCGGCATCAAAGAGAGGAAAGCTAATAGAAAACATCCGTCACAAATTTCTTAGCAGAAAGATAAGAATTTTCAGTATCAAGTGTGAACAAAACTTTATCATTCTTGATGTGAGTGATTTGGCCGTGGCAAGGTGCATATTAGTTGCAATATTTGGGATAAAAAGCGTCTGTACTGCAAACAAAACACACAATGACTTTTCAAATGTAGTGAATATGATAAGGTGTGTTGGCCAAGAAATCATATTGTCTAACGAAAAATTTCTCGTTAAAGTTGAATTATATACAGTTGGCTTAGAATCGTTGGGTCTCAAGGAAAAAGATATAGAATTTGTTGCCTGAGGGCAGCTGGCGGCAGAACTTTCAAGCAGAGGTGCTCGGCCCGCCAGGCCAGAGGATATCGTTGACAAATTGGTACAGTCTTATATAAATAAAAAATACGCGTACGTATGCATAGAAACTACATCCTCACTAGGTGGCATACCATTTGGTTCACAGTATAATTATGTGGCATGCAGTATACACAATCAGCTTTCGGTTTCCTCATGCATGGCTAGCATGAGGTGTGGCTTTCTGCCTGAAATACTACTTCCTTATATTAACAAACAAAATCTGAAAAACAAGCTAAGGTTGTGTAAATCAGCAATAGACATGATTGATAAAAAAAGATAAAAAAAGATACAGGATCTTCACGGCGCACGTGATTCCTCCATCCTCTTTGAATCGTAGTACCAAAGCAATATTACTAGAGAACATCTACTACAAGATGCTGACTTTGCTGCCGGGTGATGTTATAATTATCCCGCTGCCTACAACCATTTTTCCGACTTGGTACATAAATTCAGTAATAAATGATGTCATCTCTGCAGGAAAGATTCCCTGGAAGCCATTGTTATTTGAAATACCAGAAATCAAAGATTGTAGCATTAGAAGCACAACAGCAGCTCTCACGCATACTTGTAGGACTTAAAGTCAGGTCGGTCAGTTTAGTATTCATCTACCATCTCTTGACAGTAAACTTGATCAAGAATGGTACGATAAGCACAAAAAGATAATTAATGCCGTTTCACGCCGTGCAATGGATACGCTAAAGACGATCTCATTTAAGATAGGATCTAACTATGTTCACGATATTATTGACGCCATTTAGATCCTCGCTTAGTTCCATTAGTTCCTGCGCTTTCTTATGATAATTTGGTTCTACCAACACGAGGTTAATTGCGTCTGAAATCTGTTCAGGACACAGTGGTTTAGTAGTAACCGCAATTCCGAAGCCTAGGCTTACGATCTTTTGAGAATTGCCCAATTGTTCTCCATGGTTTTCGATAGGAATAGCAACGACTGGCTTTCCGTATCTTATAGCCTGAGATATCCCCGCGTGACCACCTCTGAGTACTATTAGGCTACTCAAACTAAATATCTCGTCTCTGACTGGACACCATTCATAGAACCATCCTCTACCATGAATGCTTTTAGGAGAAGGGTTTCCGCCAGGATGACCGGCAGATATTATGTATTGAACATCCTCTGCAAGGTTTCTACATGCATCCATTGCAAGACGAATAAGTGGCATGCGGGTTTCCATGGGCCCGCTGACATGGACAAATACTAGTGGCTTGGCTCTATTCAAACCAAGCTCAGAGCATACCCTTCTAGTATTTGATTCAGTTATGGATGTTCGAGGGGCGATAAATCCTACGTACTCAAGCTTATTTCTTATCGAATTAGTCCCCCAGATATTGTTTTCAGCTATAGTGTAAGGCGGCGGTAAATCTGGAACAAGTATTTTATCAGACATGGTCCATCCCAATCCCAGTACTTCGCCATTGATTTCTTCAAAACACCTTGCAACTCTATATTGCCTTAGCCTGGGAGAAAGGAGGAGTCTTACCTGGTTAAGTATCACTATAGAGGGGATTCGTACTATTTTCGAAGCGAAAACAGGTGATAACCTTGTGTCTGAGACTACGATATCTGGTCTGAATCCGATTATATGACTAACTTCATAATTGATCTGCCTAGAAAAGTTAACAAAATACGTTGGTAAATGGGCAATGCTTGAGGCGATTGAAAAATGACCTTCAGAAGTCCAAACGAATTCCAGTGACGGAGCTACATTGCACTCATATCCAAGAGAGGACAGATATTTTGCGGACTCACCAAACGAGGAAAATTTAGACACAGTACCAAGAGTCCGCATTTGCTCTGCTATCATCATTAAACGACTAGCATGGCCAAGACCGACCCCATACGGGGTGAAGTATACTCTGGCCAACCTATCTGACTGTAATTACTTCGAATATAAAACGATAATGAGCCTGGAAAAATACTGCTTGCATTTTTATAACACTATGATTTTAGTTTCAATTGTTTTTCATTTAGAACATAATCTGCAGTAGAGGTTTAAATTCCCGTAAGGTATGCTTTCAAAAGTAGCGCAGAATTTCGGTATATCCGTTCCGATTGGCACAGATTAATTAACGCAGGATCTTATTGCACTATGGGTTATTCTCACCATAAATTAACTTCATTTCTTCAAAGGTCAATTTTTCACCACTTGACATTTTCT
>DATFBG010000019.1:0-6688 GCA_035253945.1 Nitrososphaeraceae archaeon
AATTTTTCTGCCGCTTCTGATCCTACCTTTTCTGCTGGCAAACCGCGTTCACCAATTGAATCACCTCCAATGTAAGGTCCGAAGTCTGACTTAGAATAGACTAGTACCGAGGAGCCAGGAGATAATGAGGTTTCAAAAGAAGATGAATAGTTGTTGCATTGCACTCCATTTTTTTCCAACCTTAAAAGCGCGGATGCAATCTGGCGTTCTCCAACATGCTTTGGAAGTTGGGAGCAGACACTTGCAATGCTGGGTGTTAGCTGTCGTGTAGCAAGAAGTTCAATTGAATTTGGAAGCTTAGACGGATAAATTTCGGCAATTATGATACCTCCCCCCTTCGGGTAATATCCTCTTCTCAAGATTTGTATCCAAAATTTTATCCCAATGTTTCGATAGGCTTCCTCCACCACATAACGCAGATAATCTGTAGTGGGACTCATCCTTGTATCAGTGCCACCTGTAATTTGTACACTAAGACTCTTTCCAGAAAGTGAAACAGCTGGAATCAAAGTGAGAAGTATCATAGGTATGCTGCCTGCACTCTGCACATCTACCTTCATTGATCCTTCCTCAAATTTGTCGGGGCTTGGAACAAAACGTATCCAATCTGCACCAACCTTTAAATTATCTACTTCTGCGTGAAACAAATCTGCTGTTGTTTTGAGTGCAGCCAAGTGCTGCCTTCTCAGTCCAGGAATCTTACGTTTCACCCGTATATTGAAGATCTCTATAGGTTTTCTAGTTATTGCTGCAAGGGAAATTGCAGTACGTACTATTTGACCTCCTCCTTCGCCATAAGAACCATCAACTCTTAGAAGCCCTTGCTTGCCTATTTCTTTTACACCTGTTCAGCAGAAATCAATCAATAGTTATACTTATACTCATTCATGATAATATCAACAAGGACCACTTGCCCTCCTAGTTAATTGTTGCGGCCGAAATTGAAAAAATTGCAAGCGGAGATTCAAAAGTGTTGCTACGCTAAAGAAGAAGTAATGTGCAGTCGATATATTTAGGTTCTTATGTAAAAGTAGTGGTCTGAATAAAAACGTCATTTTAATAATAAAATTTACTTTTAAATTACTGTATCCGTCTTTGATTGTTATTGAGTAGAGGTCTGTTTATCGGAAGATTTCAACCTTTTCACTTAGGTCATCTTGCCACTATAAAATTTGCCTTGAAATCAGTAGAACAACTAATTATTGTGATAGGAAGTGCTGACAAAAGTCATGAAAAGAGAAATCCATTTACCGCAGGTGAGCGTATTGAAATGATCAAAAACTCATTGGATGGCGACAATGAAACCGACGTGTCGAGAATATTGATGATTCCGGTTCCAGACACAGGTGTACATGCTCTTTGGACAAGCCAGATAAATCTTCTTGTGCCAAGATATAAAATAGTATTTTCTAATGACCCTCTTACAATGATTCTGTTTAGAGAAACAGGAGCCAAAGTGATTGAGCCGCAATTATATAAAAGAGAGCTATTTTCTGCTACAGAAATCAGATCTAGAATCGTCAAAAACTCAAGCTGGAAAAAACTTGTCCCCCCGGAAACTTCGGAGGTCATAAAGGAGGTGGGCGGTATAACAAGGATCAAGGCAGTGTTTGCGCAAAAAACTGAGGCATACCATGCCATCAATTGAATCTTCTGTTAGGAATGAGATACGAAACCGATAGAATGACCACTTTTATTAGCAAGAGCCTCCTTCTTGTGTCCCCACAACTCTGAACAACGTGCTACTGCGATCAATAGCTCACCAATTTTTTATCCCGTATCCGATTCATCCATGCTACAGCGGTAAGGCAAGAAAAATTTTTTTATAACTATTGGCTCTATATTTCTCACTGATGTTTACCAAAAGGCATAGTAGTGCAACAAATAATAAGAAGGAGGCTATAATCCCCGCAATTTCAGATCTCCAAAAGGAACCATGGTTTATGGATTTGAGTCGGTTGTCCAATGATGAATTAATTCGCATTTATAGCACTATTACGAATGGTTATGACTTTGCAAAAAATGCCTGGTATATGCCTCTGGGAGATGACAAGAGGTGCCCCATTATGATAGCCAAGGGCCACAAGACTCCATATACATTGGAGGAAATGACAGAATTTCAAGACATCGCTAAAACCCTCGAAGAGCAATATCGTCGGTTCATAGATGCTTGGGACTTTGGTTATATCACCAAGTCTGACATAAAAAGGGCTATACTTGCGCTATTTCAATTCAGAACCATAGAAATAGCTGAATAAATCTGATTCTTGACGTGCAATATGGGGATCCGTTATCATTTAATATAGCGAGTCCGAAGGTACATTTTAGAGTTTCAAATGTTAGGCTTATATGTTCTCCAATATGGCCATTTAAGAATGAATATTTTAAATTCTACCACTTACTCCTATGCAGCAGAGGCTTTAAGCTGCCGAAAAGTCTGACCAACTAGGTCGGGTTGTCATTTACTTATGATTTCAACAAGTTTCGTTAGAGAATATCTGCACAAAGAGGATATGCACACATATACACGGTACACATGAATAGTAGTGGGAAAGATGCTTTTTGTCACAAGAAATAGGCGACTCAAAAGGTTATAGCAAAGAAGCACTAGGAATGCTTGCCCGCTCCAATGTAACTATAGGAGATACAATTACAGTACTGACATGTGACGATGAGATATCAGGAATTTTGATGCCCCGATATGAATCTGCTGACAAGCACCATCTGGTCGTCAAGTTAAACAGTGGATATAACATCGGTATTGAAATATCCAAGGTTAAATCTATTTCCAAAGCCATTGGTACCTCATATCAGAAACCACTATTCAAAACTTTTAACGCTGCAGCTGAAACAGCCAAACGCAATTTAGATTCCAAATTAGAAGAGATTCAGCAATCTTCTTCCGTAGAAAAAGGTAAATTAACTCTTCCAAAAATCGCACTAATTAGTACGGGAGGAACGATTGCGAGTAAGATAGACTATAGAACAGGTGGAGTAAAGTCTGCACTATCAGCTACTGAATTATATGAATCGGTTCCTGAATTAGCGGGGTATGCTATAATCGAGCCTGAAGTTCTACTAAATGAGTACAGTGAAAACTTAAATCCTAAACACTGGCGAATAATTGCAAGGAAAATACTTGAAAAACTAAGAACAGAAAAATATCGAGGGATTATAATTTCTCACGGCACAGATACTATGCATTATACTGCATCAGCACTAAGCTTTGCTTTGCAGAATATTCCTATCCCGATTGTATTGGTCGGAGCACAAAGATCCTCTGATAGGCCTTCATCCGATGCAGCTTTAAATCTTATCAGTGCGGCATTATTTGTGCTCAAATCAGATCTTTGCGGAGTGTACGTAGCTATGCATGCGACCACTTCGGATGATAGCATTGCCTGCCATATAGGGACACGTGTAAGAAAAAATCATACTAGCAGACGAGATGCATTCGAATCAATAGACACGGACCCAGTAGCTATCATTAACGGTGAAAACGTAACGGTACAACCCAATTGGTTGCACAGAATGGATATTCAAAAAAAGCTAAAATCCGACAATAAAAATAGCGCTTTTATGATAAAACCTGATTTTGATCCTAGAGTTGCACTATTAAAATTTCATCCTGGCTTTGATCCAGGATTAATCTCCTATATCGTGGCATCTGGATACAGGGCAATTGTATTTGAAGGAACAGGGTTAGGACATGTGAGCAGAGATTGCTTTCGAGAGATACAAAAAGCGTTGGATGTTGGTCTAATGATCTTGATGACATCACAATGTATCTGGGGAAGGACTGGGATGACGGTTTACGATAATGGCAGAGATTTACTTGCAATGGGTGTCACTCCGCTATCCGATATATTACCTGAAACTGCTATAGTTAAATCCATGTGGGTTTTGGCAAACTCCACTTCTCTTGAGTCTGCAAAAAAACTAATGCAAAAAAATATTGCTCACGAAATCTCGCCTGTTAGTCCTATCGTATAAGGAAAACTTAAAAGATATCTAATCGACTCAAAGTATCACTCGAAGTGACTCTGGATCCTGTAGCCATTAACTTAAAGGTTGGTTTTGAAATCCATCAACAATTGGCCACTAAGAACAAACTATTTTGCAATTGTGCTTGCGAGGATGTGAAGGACTATCAAACGGGCTTTATGCGTAAGCTGCGTCCAACACAAAGCGAACTTGGAGACTATGATCCTGCTGCATTATTCGAATTCAGAAAAGTACGGAATATAAAATACTATGCTTCGCGCAATTCTAGCTGTCTAGTAGAGGCAGACGAGGAACCACCACATGGGATTAACAAAGAGGCCCTGAAGACCGCTTTAATAATGTGTTTGACACTTCAATCCAAGATTGTAGACGAAGTACACACAATGCGAAAGATTGTGATAGACGGCTCTAACACCAGTGGCTTTCAACGAACAGCGCTTATTGGGATAGGTGGACTATTGAACGTTGATGGCAAAAAGGTCGGAGTACAGAGCATTTGTATTGAAGAAGATGCAGCGAAACTAATTTCTGATGACGGATTGACGAGAAGCTATGGGTTGGATAGACTAGGTGTGCCACTTATTGAAATCGCACTTAAGCCAGTCGGTGGCAAACCAGATGAAATAGTGACTGTTGCGCATACATTAGGTCGATTGTTGAGGGCAACCAAACGAGTCACAAGAGGACTGGGTAGTATAAGACAAGATATTAATATTTCAATAATGAACGGGCCTATTGTAGAAGTCAAGGGGGTCCAACGGTTGGAGCAACTAGCAAAAGTAATAGAATATGAAATGCTCAGACAGCATGGTCTTTTCTTGGTGGCCCAGCGATTAAAGAGGGCTAGAAAAAAAGGTGAAATTGAGGTAGGAGGAAAAATTGAGGACGTGACTGACATTTTGAGGAAATCCTCCTCCAAGGTAGTCAAAGAGTTGCTTGTCGCAGATGATTTTAGGTTCAAGGCTATACGAGTAAGAGGTTTTGGAGGAATCATCGGCTTTGAGCCATATCCTGGTATTAGAGTTGGTAAACAATTAGGAGAGCTTGTTAGATTCTATGGCTTAGGCGGTATATTTCATTCTGACGAGCTACCAGGCTACGGAATTACTAAGGAAGAAGTTAGCGCGGTTGTAAGGAGGCTGAACATATCGTCAGAAAATGATGCCTTCATCATTCTGGGAGGTTCTACTGACACACTGGAATCCACAATACAAGCCGTAACCCATAGGTTAAATCTCGTACCCGGGGGTGTGCCTGCCGAAACACGTGCAGCAACATTTGATGGTAAAACTGTGTACAGTAGGCCTAGACCTGGAGCAGCGAGGATGTATCCTGAGACTGACATTCCACCTATTCCCATAGATAGTTCTTCAGTCACTCTGTTATCTTCTGTGGTGCCGGTTCCATGGGATGAGATGGTCAATTTGATTGCCAAAAAATACAACTTAAATCAAAGACTGGCTGAGCGGGTTTACGATTCAAGCTATTTTGAACTATTCCAAAGTGTTGTGGGCATAGCAAAAAAAACATCTCCGACATTTATTGCCTCTAAACTTACAGAGGATCTAGTTAACTTTGAAAGACAGGGTCTTGATACTTCTTTGCTTACTGATGAGATAATAATTGACACCTTTAGAAAAGTGGAAGAAGGTGTTGTGGGCAAGGAATCAGTCATATTAATCTTCGAGAAAATAATGAAAAAGGAGGCTGTAAGTGTAGAGCAAGCCATCGATGCTCTTGGAATAGCGGCACTCACTACCTCCCAGTTAGAAGAGGTAATTGCCAAGATATTAGAGGATAACATATCAACAGTTATGCAAAAGCAAATGGATTCTCTTGGTATGCTAATGGGTAGGAGTATGGCAGTTCTTAGAGGTAAGGCCGATGGCCAAAGGGTCAATGAAATATTGAAGGAAAAGTTACAAGAAATGCTCAAACACAAGCAGTACACGGACTCCTCCACTCGGCCAAACACCTCAACAGAATGTTCTAATTAGCATTAGAATAGAAGCTGCTTATCTTAGACTAGTTTTTCGTTTACGCAAGAAATAGATCAAGGCGATAAGAATACAGGCCAACACTAGACTATTAATACTTGTCATGATGTCATTTTCTTGCCAAGTTATGCTGCAAAAGACTTCGCCTGTTAGGCATCCTAGGGTAAAAAAAATTCCATTCCATACAGAGTGAGTGAGTATTGCAAACCATCCTTTTCCACTGATCCAAGTTCGTAGGCTAAAGAAAAGTGATGGTATTACAAATAACCAGTTGGCATAGGAAAGAGTGCTTAGTTCAAATGTATCTGTGTTTAATATGTGCAACATTACCCATACTATACCTCCTCCCAGGACTATAAGGTAGTGTCCGAAAATGTAAAACGGCAATCCGAAGAATAAAATCTCTTCAATTGGTCCAGCAGATAAAACAGAGAAAATGGAAAGGGGAACTGAAGCCTCTTGATATTCTGGTACAAGATGTTCGACTATAAAAATCCCCAGAATCATAATTAGTATACCAATCCCATGATAAAAGAGAAGCATTGTAGTAAGATAACCAATTGACATTTGACGGTATTTAGATAGCCAGGATGTTGGGTTCATGTCTATTTTAAGGTCAGCAGTCTTTGGCAGTGAGGATGAAGAAGTGGATGACAGATGAATTTCCAGTTCTTCTTTAAGATATG
>DATFBG010000020.1:0-5013 GCA_035253945.1 Nitrososphaeraceae archaeon
AAATGAACTTATCATTGATGACTTATTAAAGATAATAATACGCGTCCACACCGCAATAGAACTCATCTAATCCGATCGTGTATTCTAGCTTTCAGAACTTCTAAGGTTCTACTTTTATTCAAAGGCTCGACTCATAGAGTCCATTTCTTGAACTTTTTTAAAAAAAGCGGGCCCAGAGAGTTCCGAGAGAAAAATCTTCAAAATTGGGACTCGATGAAGTGGTATGGCACAAAATGAAAATTGGGATCCAATGATTTGCTCTGCATCTTCATATGTAGTATACTACTATCGGTACATGAGTTTGGCATAGTACGCATCTGTCCACTGCTCAAGTCAGAATACCTATTCTCTGTCTTGGCAGGAGAGGAACCAAAATCTTGTGTAAGCAGGGCAAAGGGTTGTTGTGCCTTTAAGATAGTATGAGATAAGATAATTAAAAAAATGAAAAAAGTCTTTTTAAGGAGGAGGAGTAGTAGTAGTTTTGTTCTCTTAGTGTGAGGGCAGGACTTGGTACGATGATATTCACTGAAAGAAGATGGTGGCAACAACTATGCAAAGCGAGACAACAATGTTGTGTTATTAATGAGAAGGGTTCGCCAGTTACTATTGCTCTTCTGATGATTATTATCATAGCAACTCCCACAACAATATTACAACCTGCACTAGGTACTGCTACCACTAATTTATCGACCAACACAACAACAATGACTACTACTGATATAGAGTACAACTCTAACACTCTTGTCCCGTTAAATCAGTCAAGTACGTCATTAGTTGATAAAACTAATGTTACCCTAAGAGGACTCTTTAACGTACAGAACGATCCAGGAAATTGGAATCAACTACTCCAGCCTGCTCTTGATGAACTCAATAGACGCCACCCAGATATGAACATAGAGTTAGAATACATTGAGTTCTTTTATCCTGGAACAAGAAATCAAATTTTGGATAGATTATCTAAAGGCGAAACTGTCGATATTATATCTATAGATCAAATCTGGCTTGGGGAATTTGCACAGCGCGGATTGCTAAAGAATCTGACACAGAAATTTGAAGAATGGGGTAGAATATCTGATCTATATGAACCAAATCTTGATGGCTGTGTATACAATGGCACATTATATGCTCTGTGGCTATGGACAGATGTTAGAGGTATATGGTATTGGAAAGATATGTTGCAAGAAGCAGGAGTTGATCCAGAATCATTGAAAACTTGGGATGGATACATTTCTGCTGCAGTGAAACTGAATGATTTCTTTGGAGATAATATAACTCAAGGAGTACATCTTGTAGGTGCTCCACATGAACCAGATATGTGGTATCCATATCTTTGGATGCTTGGAGGAGAAATACTAGAGCTGCGTCAAGGCCATCCTACAAAAGGTGGCTACTGGTTTCCATCATACAATAGCTCTGCAGGAATAAAGGCAATGGAGTTTTTGAAGCAGCAAGTAGATGCTGCGATAGAACCACAAAAGGAGCATTCTTGGGGAGCCGAATTTGCTAACAAGTCCTTTCCTGTGATGTTAGAGGGCTCTTGGATGCTTGATAGATTTCCAATAGAATCATATCCAACATTGGAACAGCAACTTGGATTTATTCCCATGTTTCCAGTACCTAACCAGACAATCCAGACCTCAACTATGATGGGAGGATGGGAATTAGCTATACCAAGTACATCAGAAAATAGCGGTTTGGCATGGGAGTTGATAACGATAATGGCTCAGCCGGAAATACTAGAGCTATTTCTGCAAGAAATGGGCTTTCTGCCAACACAGCGAACATTAGGAGAGGGTCAATTCTCCGAACAATCAAGAGAATCAATCCCATACTTTGAAGAAATGGTTTCAATGATTCCAGATGGTAGAAGTAGGCCAAACATACCTGAGTATCCAGAGATAGCAGAACATATACATCAAGCTATACAACAAGTTTACAACGGGTCGGCGGCATCACCAAAAGATGCCCTTGACATTGCAGCTGCTAGGTCTGCAGACTCTTTAGGATGGTAGTATTATCATTTCAAAGTTTTGCAAATGTGCTGCCAACATTGGTGACAGGACAGCAGTTCTGGTATGCCTATCTACTGCTGAAAGCGAGCTTACTGACTAGAGCAGCTTTTCGGCGTTCAAGGATAGTTAATATCGACGGGTAGATGTTACAACCACAATTCTCACACATGAATGACGTTGCTTCGCCAAAAACGCATGTAGGCTTGCGGTTGCCATAAGCATCGTATGACTCGACAAACCATGTAGGGCAACGATTAGACCATTGATTGGTCCTCATTAGGTCTAGCTCTTCGCCCGAGTTTAAGATGTAGTCTCCATAAAAGAGACGCTTCAGCCTTTTTATTTCGTCGATATCCTTCTGGCGTTCTACATGCGACAGATGTAACGTATCCTTTGGACTCATAGGAGTAGACCATGCAAAACAGATTCCCTTCGCTCCCAGGTTCTTTGCTGCTTCAACAATGCGCTGTATTTTGGCATGGTTAAGCCTGGTAAGTGTAGTGTTGCAATAGCAATTTGCATGGATATCAGATGAAATATTTTGTCTTATCTTCGCAAAGACCCCTTTACCTCTGATAAGGTCGTGCGTTTCCTCATCGCCGTCAAGGCTCACAATATACAAGGTATTTCTGAGCCTCGGAAAGCCGAAAGTTCCATTTGTTACTATCCAGGTTTGGTCAAAGATTTCTGTGGCCACTTTGCACTTTTCACGAGATTGTTCAGTCAGGAACGGCTCGCCATCAGTTAGGGTTGCGTGCCTAATTCCACGCTTGCGCAATCTTAGACACAATTCCTTGAAAGCATCAACACTAAGCTCCTGCCGCAGTTGTTGGATATTCTGTACTTTAGCGGCTGCTCTAGGAGACGCTGTATAGCAAAATGAACATGCTAAATTGCACGCTAGGGTGGGAGCCAATGAGCATGCAAAAGGCTTCCTATCATGTAGTATGGATGTCCTAATGATGCGGTAGCTAAAGTATGCCTTTTGTATTGTGTCAACCAATGTTACCGTTACTGTGGTTGCCTGTAGAATATATTATTTGACTGCTCCAGTGTCTGGATTCATTGGGAATTGGGAGTTCTAGTAATGGATTTTAATTGGTATTGCCGACGACTTCTCGTTATCATATTTATAATTTTGTCGGCATATTTACCACTACATGACTCCCACTCTATCATTGATATAAAAAGGAGAGCCCAGAGGGACTCGGCAGAAAAAACTTCAAAATTTGGACTCAATGAGTATGGCGTACAAAATGAAAAATTACCTTGCTCCCATATTCACAAATCCGTAATAATCATAGATTGCCATTGGCACGGGTTCGGTCGAATCGTAGACAGATTTGACCTAATAATCCAGCCAGCAAATAGTCAATAATTTAATGGGATTGATAGGCCTATGGTATATACAACAATATCAAAGTCAAAAACTGGCCTGAGTTTATGATATAATTTATAAGGTTACAGTTGGACCCCTGGAAGCTTACGAAGCGAGGTTAATGACAAAAACAGCTAAAGGAGAGCGGCCGCTCTCATTCATGTTCTTTGGCATGGTGAGACTTGAAAGCCTTCGAAACTCTTATTGGCAAACAAGTCACCATTTTAATTGTGTAGAAGAGGAGGAAGAATTACGATGAGTAGTCATGCCAGAAGATGGAATGTTGATAATCCTAATGATCAAATACGTGATGCAAATAAAGATCTCCATACCAGATTAATGGGAATTGTTACACGAAGAAATCTAAACTCACAGTTACCGAAGGGAGATTCTTCTTCTATTCCAGAGATCGTCGATATACTAATCCGTAATGGAGTAATTCCAAACGAAGGAAGATCAAGAGAATCTGCTGAAGTAATTACAGCGATGGGTGATAGAGTTGATAGGGGAGAGCTCATTACACCAGTGGAATTTGGTAATGGAACTTATACCAATGCAATAGCCTGGTTTGATACCCTATTGCCGGATATAGAAAGATGATATATATATATAAAAGAGAATATAGACTCGGTGTGGCACTAGAAGGACAAGTAACCTGTAGAGAGTGCGGCGCGCCAATGGCGGGCGGTGTTATACAATCAGGTGGTACGATAAGGTTTGTATGTACTGAGAATCTTGGGCATATTCTCTATGTTCAACAGAATAATTAATAAATAATAATCATAACAATTCTATTATTACTGGCTCGTTCTTATTTGAAAGCTGATGTGATGCATATGATACTTAAAACCTGACAATTCACGCTCTACAGCTTTCGGGAACGCTCATTTTTGTCGAAAACTCCGGATCTTATCATATCATCTTTTATCGCTCTTGTTTCCATCAGAGCAGTTGATGACCAGACTCTATTACGTACTTTTCTTTTTTAGTCCTGGTGGACATTGCCAATAATGTCACCTTCTTTGATTGTGCACTTTTTGAAAGTTTTTTTATTTTAGGTGGGCCCAGAGGGTTCCGGCAGAAAAACCTTCAAAAAATAGACTCGGTCACTATATTTTAACAACAAAAAGTAACAATTAACTTACAAAGCATTAGCTGACATTAGAAGCTAGTCTAGTGATCCCCGAAATAATACTGTCATGGTTTGCCTGAAGTTCTGTGGTTACATATACAAGATGCCTCTCACCCAAAGGCATAGTAATGCGTTTGATCTTTTCATACTCCGCAAGCACGTACTTTCCCCTTCCTATCTTTGAAGCAAGTTGACTTCTTGATCTCCAAGCATTCACTGCCATTTCAAGTGACTTTCTGCTCTCGTCTGGCGTAAGTAGATTGGTTACTCCAGGTCGATGATCAGAGTGCATTATCTTGCCATCAGTGTCACATATGGTGACCATGCGAATATTTCTGTCCAAGTCCATAATGTCTTGGTATAGTTTTTGATAGTTCATTACAACACTATACTAATAATACAAGGACTAGTTAAACTTTAAACATAGGATTCACAGGGATGGCATTAGCTATCCGCTTACTTTAGAAGAGCTATCAGTTCCCCTGATTCTG
>DATFBG010000021.1:0-4987 GCA_035253945.1 Nitrososphaeraceae archaeon
TAATTGAAGTCGAAAAAGATACCTTGACCCTTGAAAGGGGACCTACCGCAGAGTACGTTATTCCGAAATCAGCAGTAGAAGGATTTAATGGCTCAGAAGTATCCTTAACCATCTCCTTGAAAGAACTAAATAATCAGTACAGAAAGAAGTAAAAAAGTAGTAGAAGAGCAGCAGAAGGGAAGCCATAGATAAATCTCTAAAGCTTTGACAATGTGTGACTGGCTTTCAAGATTGCCGGTCAATTTACCTGGCGGGTTCCTATACGATACCAAATGACAACTATTGTAGGAATCAAGACCAAAGAAGGGGTCGTGCTGGGCTCTGATAAAAGAGCAAGCAAGGGCTTTTTCATTGGATCAAAAATAACACAAAAGATAGCAAAAGTAGATGATACACTTGCTGTGGCAATAGCCGGTCAGTTATCAGACGCCGAGTACTTGATCAAGGTGGCAAAGGCAGAGCGCAAGCTAATGGAGCTGCGCAGGGGGTTTCCTCTGACTGTAAAGGAATCTACTAGGCTGATTGCAAACCTTGCATACTCTGGTATGAAGAACTATCAGCCATATTTTGTTGAGTTGCTGGTAGCAGGAGTAGACCAAGAAGGCGGACATATCTATGCGGCAGACATGAGTGGCGCGATTACTGGTGAAGATTTTGCCTCATCTGGCTCGGGCTCACCCATCGCTTATGGAGTGCTTGAGAGTATGTACCATAAGGAGATCACAAACGAGGAGGCAAAGCAGGTGGCAACAAAGGCTGTCTCTGCGGCGATGGAGCGGGATCCTGGCTCTGGCAACGGCATCGATGTGTTGATGATCCCAAACTTGGTATTGGAGGTAGCAAGATAAATGGCTGAGGCAGCAGGAAACTTTGGAACAAGATATCCATACTTTTATGGGCCGGAAGGCCGGTTGGTGCTGGTCGACAGCGCCCTTGAAGCAGTAAATAGGGGATCAACCACAATAGGAATCAAGACTCCGGCGTTTGCGCTGCTGGCAAGTCACATAAAGCCAGTAAGGGCGCTAATAGACCCTACTGACAAGATCTTTACAATCGACGGCCATGTCGGTGCAACAGGCTCAGGGTACATTGGCGATATATTACAGCTGATAGAAGAGCTGAGACTTGAAGCACAAAAGCACCGGCTCAACTTTGAAAGTCCAATAGATGTGGGTTCGCTTGCAAAGCATCTAGGATCGTTCCTGCATAACTATACCATCTATGCTGTAAGGCCTCAGGCGGCTTCGGTGATAGTTGCTGGCATGGACCAGAGTGGAGTACAATTATACCAAGTAGATCCAAGTGGGACTTTCATGCGCGGCTCTGGATTTGCAATCGGACAATCAGCTGATATTGCGCTTGATGTGCTACAGCGAGACTACAGCGCAGACATGAGTGTCGAACAAGCAGTTGAGTTGAGCAACAAGGCGATAGAAAAGGCGCTTGGCGAGCAGCCAGTAGTCGAAGTAGGCCGGGTCACAGCACAGGACAAACAGTTCCAAAAGCTGCGCTAATTTTTTTTCTGTTCAGCCACTACACACAGCTGTCTTCAAGCCTATCGGTGGACTCTTCCACTTTTCAGCCCACGGCCAAACTCTTATTAGCACTTCAAGCTCTTTTGCCATGGCGTCATATATTGTATTCCACTCTTGGAGGTATTTCAGGGTAAATCTTTTTGATACGAGAGACCCTTGCGCTCAATCCAGTACGCAATCGCTCCGACAGAACCGTACTGCTTATGCCATTTAGCAATAGTTTCAAAACTTGAACCTGATCTCGTCTTTTATGCTTAGGTTATGTAAGATAGAAGAGACCATCACCTTCCAAGAACTTCTCAGACACCCGACAACACACAGCGGGCAACCTTTGCCTCCCATTCGTTCATCTCGCATATCTAGTAGTAATTACTGACTAACCAATAAATTTAATTCTACAGCTTGGTAGATCTCACAAAAAATCATAGTTAAAGGCTTAACATAAGTCCAGTTGCAGCTTATAGTTTACATCTTCGATAGCAAGTCTGTCTTGAGCTTTTGAAATTCTTCTTCTGTTATTACTCCTTGTTGTTTGAGATCAGCATATTTTTTCAACTTCTGAGTAAGGTCTTCCTGCGCCTGTGGTTGGGATTGTGGTTGTGGTTGTTGTCTTTGTTGTTGTTGCATTGCTTCGAGTTGCCTTTGCTGTGCATCTATTTGTTGTTGTGCTCGTTGCATTTCAGCTTCGTGTGCTTGGTTTTGTTGATTCATCTCCGCGCCAGCGCGTCTTCTGGCTACACCTGCTCCTATAGCTGCTGAAGCCCATCTTCCTCTCATAATCTTCCAGAGAAGATAGCAAGTTATTATACTTTATGAGAGCGAGCTCGGCCCTGTCAACTCAGCAATAGATCTACTCCCTCATATGCTGTATATATGAGCATGTGCTCGTGGTTTTCTAACTAAGCAAGTGTATAATTTCGTCAGCAAGCATTAATTTGTTCCCTCAAGTATCTAAATTGTATGTATTTCATAAATTTCTACGTTGATTTTATCATACCCCTAAAAAGTGAAAAATTGCAAGGTACGTGCAATATATCCACATAGACCTTGACAAAATGTAGGTTCTTCATATTATTAGTGCGTTCTTGATAGAGTATATTATTATTTATATTTTATCTTACTTCTCACGGTATTAATGTATTTCAAGCTATCTTCATAACCACTTTTTATTAACGCTTGGACCGTCCCAACTGAAAAATCATATACTTTTTCTGAAATTGTATTTTCATCATATGTTCTTTCTATTCTATATACATCCTCTATATCAAATACTCCTTCTACAATTTCCTTATTTAGTCTAGGTGGTAGGCCAATGCCATGATACTTTGTTCTTTTGTCTAACAAGTCAGTGATGAGTTTCTCTTTGACCCCATTATCTTTTGCAATCTTTATTAAATCTTTTACCAAGTCTACATAATCAGATACCAGCAATAATACCTCTTGCTCTCTATGGCTCCGATCAGAAAAAGTGATATCATTATTTCTGCTGACCACACCATCATGATCGGTAGGGATTTCAGCTTGCCTTGTAGGGTGAACATTAATTACAGCAACAGCAAGACTAGGAACCTTGTCTTTTAATCCCCTGGTCCTATACCAATAACGTCTGTGATGTAAGACCAGCTGGGTTAATGGAGTATTAGTTAACATTCCGCCGTCCCAAAAGCGTCGTATCTCCTTCCTGTATTGTCCACTAAAGTCAGGGCCAGAAGAAGAAGTAGAAGAGGGAGAACTAGCACTGCTGCTAACACTACTACCATCGTTTATGCTATTCGCCCCTAGGATGCTATCATTATCAATCGCACTAGGATCAGAAGAATAGCTTTCAACAGGTAATAAGGTAAAATCAAAATTAACAGGATAGCAGCCAGATGCCAAAACGTGATCTACAGTTATCCCATCGTCGTATTTTATACGATGTTCATAGCCTACTTCCTTTCCATCTTCTTGTCTGATATACCTTCCGTATTCTGATTTCCTAGAACCATCTTCTTTAGCATAGCTGTCAAATACTACAGGTGCACCATCAGCAACATCAACTGCGACCAATAGTAGTCTAGGCTGATTTTCTTCATGAGATGTTGCTATAGGAAACTTTACAAATCTCTCTAAACTTTTTCTGAGTGGTTCATTACTAAAGCGATACCATATGTTACCAAAAAAATCAAAAAATCTCCTGTCATGCATTGGTGTCAGAGGAGAAAATACATGTGGTACTCCAGTCATGGCAAATTCCTTAGATGAATAGTATCTTCTGGCTGCTTCTCCAGATGCGACGGCCTTATCAATATTATGTAAATGGTCCCAATATGGCTTAAACCAAGGATTGGTATCTGCGTTTGATTCTTTTGATAAATAGTTCCAAAAGTCTAAAAGTCTCTCAACAGTCCCCTCATAAGTACCATTTTCAACAACATAGCTTGTAAGAACTGCTGAATTCATAGCACCTATTGAGGTACCTGCAATAATGTCAAAGGCTGGTGTTCCCTTTTTTCCTTCCTTTTCATCTCTCTCTGTAACAAACTCGTACAGCGCCTTGTATGCACCTGCTTCGTAGGCACCTAAGGCTCCTCCTCCTTGAAGTACTAAAGCTCTTTCCCTTGCGGGGATAGCTCTAGCATTCTTACTACTACTCAAGTTTCTACTCATTCACAAATAATCTGAGTCTCCTAATAACTCTTTTCAAAATCTTGCGATACATATCCGGGAAGGTTATTTTATAGTTTCAACATAGGTTTAATGTTCTTGGGCGAGATCTTGGTTAAATTATGTACCATTGGGTACCATATTATTAATTAATCGACTATCTTCATCAAGCAATCAACAAAATATATCGCAATTGACTACGCGTGAATGACGATAATAGTGTAAGCCAGTTTTAGAGACGTTACGAATTCAAGGCTGGATGGCAAAATTCTCTGACTTCTAGTAAAAAAATTCATCTAATAGTTTGGCATATTGATGAGATATGTAAAGACATGATAGTAGTCGGTCGTTATTATAGGTAAATTTGCTTTCTCACAACATATACAGCTATTAATAGCATTTAGCACAAGGCTATTTTGAATTAGATAAAAAAATTCAACTGGAAAAATGAAGAAGAAGAAGAAGATTTAGCGCCTCATTTTCCAAAAGGCACACTTAGCGGGGCTGCACCTACAGTTACGGAATATGCAGGCTTTGGATCTGGATCATTTTCTGGTTCAATAGTCACGAACAGGTCAGTATATGTGTATGGATTAACAAGATACGCCTCATATGAAAAGGTCAGATCATTTCTGATTTGGCCTATACTAAGTGGATAGCCAGAAGTACCATATCCTGCATCCAGTAACCATAATTCAAATACTTGTCCTGATGGTGGGAGATAGTTTGCTAATCCATCAATGTTAAGGGAATGTCCATCTGACTGGATGTCCACAAATCCAAAAACTTCTGCATTAGGACCTACT
>DATFBG010000022.1:0-2955 GCA_035253945.1 Nitrososphaeraceae archaeon
TGAAACCTTAATCAGAGCAGGTGCACCTAAGGATAATTGCAATGACCTTGCCCCCGTTATCCTTGCTCGCTCAAATCTCGTAAGAAAAGCAGGACCCACTAGAACTTGCTTACCACTGGGAGTTATCTCTCTGAGTTGGAACTCGATTTCGCTGTATGTAACAACTTCGCCCTCTGGACGGGATACTTTCTGCATCTCCTTTGAACGCTCTCGATCTATTTTTTTCTGGCTAGCAGGGCTGAGTTTGGTGCTGCTCTGAGGAGTCACTTTACTCTTGTTCGAGGTGGCCTTCTTGGCAGGTTTTTGTTTTGATTGTGTGGCCTTCTTGCGGGGATTGGTCTTATTCGAAGATTTAACTACCAAGAACACTGCAAAAGATAATAAATATATAATTAAATGTTGCGAATTTTTCAAATACTATTCAGGTCGTCTTAATTTATATTTTGGAATTAATCCTCTTACGCTAAAGGGTGTGAGTTAAATGAATGCAGGTTCAGTCTCAAGAGTTAATGTAATTCTTGAAATTTCCGGAAAAGGTGTGGCTAGGGGGGAAATAGTGCGTCATTCTTCTCCCTTAACATCTATGGCGGTACTCAACTCCCTTCCAATGCAGAGAAGGATAAACAAGTTCAAAGATAGATTTGTATACATAGAAACAGAGCTAGTCATGGGGCGAGAAAAACAGAGAACAGACTTCAAGAAGGGTGAATTGGCATTCATGACTTTCCACGGCTCAATATGTGTATTTCTAAATGATACTGTATCTACGCCCATGAATCCACTTGGCTTGGTAACGTCCCATTTGGAATTGTTAGAATCTTTGGCACCAGGAGAATTGCTTACTATAAGACGGGAATCTTAACATGATTATACGTAGTAAGCTAACAAATGATTAGTTCTATTTAATTAATTTGTATACTCTATGGCCGCTGTATCCGCCAACACTTGTCAGTACTCCTTTTAATTCTAGAGATTTTATGAAGCTGTTTGCAGCAGATATTTTAACCCCAGAAGCTTTAGCGAACCCTTGCGCCGTGATGGCCCTCATGCTTTGAAGTGTCTTTCTACCTTGAGACTCTTCTACGAATACAGCAAGCTTTTGTTTTTGCGTACCCCTCTCTTCGGTCCTGATGCTATCTTCTATCCTTGCCTTTTTTTGTCCAGCTGGCGCGTTTTTTTCTGAAGACGCACTAGATCTTTTCTTATTTGGCCCCATGTAACTGTATGACTTGGACCGTTTTATAAGTTATATTCGGTTCGAGCTTGGTAGAGGCTTGAACACAAGTATAGCCCAATGTAGAGTTTCAAATTGAAAACTAGATAATTTTACACGTGAAATGACACCATCATTTTTAGCAGTAAACTTTTGCTGCAGGAAGGCTCTGGACTAGTTAGGATAGAACTCAAGCTCAGAAAAATCTGGTAAGCCTTGCTACTCCATTTTCTTATTCTGTCCTCACGCAAAACATATCACTTTTAAATAGGTTTTAAAAAAGATAAGTATGGTCATAGGTAGAGAGATCCGGCTAAATAGAATTATGAAAGATGGAAAGATGCTCTGTATACCTATGGATCATGGAATTAGTAACGGTCCTATCAGGGGGTTGGAAAATCCTCAGTCTTTGATCTATAAATGCGAACACGCCGGTCTTACATGTGTTTTGGTAAACAAAGGTATCATAAAGGCCATGCCAAGACCAATTGGGATTGGCTTGATAGCTCATATGTCGGCCAGCACTTCCCTTGGTCCATCGCCAAACAAGAAAGTTTTGATGGGCAGAGTGGAGGAATCCATAAGACTTGGGGCTGACGCTGTCTCTGTCCATGTCAACATCGGCGCAAAAGAAGAACCGGATATGCTATATGATCTGGGAATTATTTCTGACGAATGCACTAGGTGGAGCATTCCATTGGTCGCGATGATGTATCCAAGAGGCGAGAACATCAAGGATCCTCATGACGTCGAAGTAGTGGCCCACGCTGCAAGAATAGGAGGTGAAGCCGGGGCTGACATCGTCAAAGCAGTTTACACGGGCGATATTGATTCTTTTAAAAAGGTCACTAGGGCTTGTCCTGTTCCCGTAGTTATAGCAGGAGGTCCAAAGGCAAATACCGATTATGAGATCCTAGAAATGTGCGAGTCGGCAATGAAGGCTGGTGCAAAGGGGGTGACATTTGGACGCAATATTTTTCAGCATGAAAACCCAGTTTCTATCGTGCGTGCGTTGCATAGGGTTGTCATAGACGGCGTAAGCCATAACGATGCAATTGAGGTACTCGGACGTGCTCAAAAGTAAAGAGGTAGTGATTAAGCCCACAATATCAATTGGTAATATGCATGGTTTCCTTACAGATATAAAAAGAAAGAATATTAGCTTGTTATATGTGGACCCTCAGCTGGTCAGAGGTCAAGACTTTAGAACTATCTATCCTTCGAACCAAGCAGATATCGTTGTATGTGAGACTATTGAAGAACTAAAAAAATTAAAGTCTCTGAAACGAACGTGCGGATTTGCAAAGAAGGTATCTAGCAATGACGATCTAGAAGGAATCGTCGCAGCATCTGAGGTTGGTCCAGATCTTGTGATAATCGAAACCACCAGCTGGAAGATAATACCATTAGAAAATATAATTGCCAGTCTTCATAAGTCAGGGATCAAAATATACACTACTGCTAGCAGCGTAGACGAAGTAAGGACAATGTTTGCAGTATTGGAATTAGGCGTTGATGGGGTAATCTTTACAACTGGCGATGAAAAACAGATAAGCGAACTACGGTCACTTTTAGAAAATACAATTCTCCATCTTAAGGCCGCTCGGATAGTGGAAATCAAAGATGTGGGCGCAGGAGAGAGGGTATGTATTGACACGGCCTCCATGCTTAAGATGGGCGAGGGGTTACTTGTTGGTAGTAAAGCAAACTTCCTTTTTCTTATCCATAACGAGTCGATAGGC
>DATFBG010000023.1:0-14386 GCA_035253945.1 Nitrososphaeraceae archaeon
GCGGGCCGTAGACTTATAGAAGACGTCGAGAGCAATCTTCAACAAATGAATAGTGCATTCAAAAAAAGAGTCGAGCATGGAATATAAGTACAATCAATAAAAATGATCATAAAGAATCAGCTATGTGGAAAAACAGCTTGTGGGAAGATGACGGAGCCGGCACTTAGCTAATAGAGTCTAAAGTGTTATCACGCGCGTTGAACCATTTATAGGCATAATTGTATGTTCAGCCTGCGCTACCAATTTATTGTTACCTTCAATTAATGTTGGATATGCGTGGACATTTCTTTTTTTAACAAGGACGTCAAGCATCCGGCGCGCTTCTATCTCTTCATAGCTATCCAGAATCCATCTTAGTGCGAAAGGCAGAGTTCGAAATTTGTTCCAGAGGTAAGTTAGAAACTTGTCTACATTTTGATCCTTGGTGGGTTTCCTAGATATTATGGCAAAAATATTGCGGGTATTGCCCTCATAGACGACGCCCTGGCCATCATTTACCGTGACGAATGGCTCAATGGCATAAGCTTGGTTAGATGATAAACCGAAGGAAGGTCCGATAGTCCTGATGTTCGGTATTGACTTTCCTGCATGAATTGTATATTGAGCAAGTGAATGCCCACTAAGATTCTGAATGGGTTTGAAACCCATCTTTGAGATTGTGTTTTCAATAAGGTTGCCAATTTCACTAGCCTTAGTGTTGACCCTAGCTATACGAACTGCTTCATTGAGTGCATTTTCGGCCGACTTTATCAAGGCCTCCTGGCGGGGATCGTATGATACAGTAACTGCAGTATCAGCTATGTAGCCTTCAACATGTACGCCTATGTCAACTTTTAGAATATCATTTTCATTTACAGTCGTTTCGTCATTTGGTTCTGCTGTGTAGTGAGCCGCTATGTCGTTTAAGCTTACATTTACCGGAAAAGCAGGCGTTCCACCACTCTCCTTTATTTCTCGTTCAATTGACTCACAAATCATTAGCAAGGTACAACCAACATGATCTTTCTTCCTCGTTTTTTCACGCTGCTCTGATGCTATCTTTCCTGCTTTGAGATAGCACTCAAGTAAATCCATTGAAACCGGTGTGACCCAATTCTATATAGAGGTATTGTCTTTGGTCAAACAAACTTAAAATTATGTCCCCTGACGATAACTTGTGACGTTAAAAGTGACTCGGGGTCGTTGTCTAGCTTGGTATGATGCCAGCCTTGGGCGCTGGAGGCCGCTGGTTCGAATCCGGCCGACCCCATACAACCTAAAAACAAATACGTCGCTCTTCAATAGCCATTATTAGCTTATTTAGCTACACCGAGACATCTTAAGCCAAAGTATACTACGAATGTGATAAATCATCATATATCATCCACAAATAAAATCGCGGATGCAAAATTGCGCTTTAAACTAGCGGTAGGGGTAAGTTAGGTCTAGCATGTAGCTATATATTAAAAATTGGACAAAAAATCAATTAGTATAAACAATATGATAAAAGCAATAGATGTAGAAGAACATACATATAAACGGCTATTTACTGTCCTAGATGAAATTGCTTATTCTAAAAAACGCGATATAACTATCGATGATGTGATAAACGAACTTATTGACACATATCAAGAGAATAACTGGACTCATTTTGGGGCCGGAGCCGGCGGAGGCTGATCTGCTATTAGACACTGAAGCTTCCAAAATATGCCAAAAGTAACAAAGTAAAAGCTAGACTCGATAGCCAGATCCTATCCCTGTTTAATATTTAAAGAAGGCATAAGAGAAAAGAACGAACCTATATGCATATTGCTAAGATTGTGAAACAACGCAACCAAGTTGCACTAGTTTTCTATGATGAATGCTTGAACATTCTGGAAAAACAATCATTCGCAGATACTCCGTCTTTAAATTTTTTCCTCCAGACTTTGCCGAGAAAACATAGCGTAGAAAGAACTCTTTTGGTTATACATGACAAAAAGTTAGATAAATTAGACATGCAAATTGCAGTTAGTGAAAACTCGTACTACGTTAGATGATTTTCCAAGATAATTACCAGCATTGCATTCCAAGCATATCTACATAGTTTCTGCTTTCACTCAAACAAACGATAGAAACAAATATCGCGAATGAAAAGTCGATATTATCGCTATGGGTGCGATATCAAAAAAGGGAAGATTATTTCTTGGCAAGAACGGAAACAGACTACCCAAAAACGCACGTCGCTCGAGGAAGCCTCTACAAAAAGATTGGATAACAGGAAAGCGACCGTCATCTCTCAAGTCAGCAAGCAAGACCGCGAGATATAGATTAAGGCCACGCCGTCAAAATATCGTAAAATAATAAGAGACCGCCTCATATGTAGTTCGTCTTAGAGCTATGCAGATAACGCATAATTTATTGACGAAATGACCCATGAAATGTGACATTGAAAATCATAAGTTCTGCCGATGTAGGTTCCCTTACATTGGCAAAGCGACGGTTTACGATAGACATAAACCAAGAGAAGATTTGTGTGGAAGGACACACGCACAAGAATGTAGCACTAAAGTACCTCATGAAAAGACGACGATCGTTACTTATGACCAAGGATCGTGATAAGGTCGAAAGGCTCTATTCCAATCTTCCACAGACTGTTAAAGTTATGGGCAAATATGTTACACGTAGCTATGCCATAAACTGGGAAAAGGAAGGAACAACTGACTTTCAAGGATCGCGTTTTGTTTTTGCCCTTCAAGAAAATCACAATACCTGATACTTTTGGACTCAGATGACAGTAATGGCATTTGACTGCACTCAAACTTTTCACTACCCTAGTGACTCTAGAATCGAGTTGACCGAGCCTACAAAAACAGCTTCCTAATGGCGATTCAATGATCCATTAAATGCATTAGCTACGGAATTTGTATTCAAATAGGAGCGATGGCATCTAACAACGCGACTAAAAGACTAGTTCGCTTTAGCCCACAAATTATCATATCATGTATATTTGATTTGTCATACTAGATAAACTGACAAATATTCAAAAAGTAAAGTTTTCAATGTAGCACCTTAAAAGATATTGGGGAATGGCAGTTCCGCTTCACCATGAAAAAAAAGGGATAAGAGCATTAGCAATAGCAGAGAGTTTTAAGATATCTTGCAAATATGCAGTCCTAGCAGGAGTGGTAATGAGACGTGATTTGATTATAGACGGTGTTGGGCTTTCTAAATCAACTATAAGGGGCGATGATTCGACTCAAAACATAATTTCGATGTACAGAAAAATGCATCGAAATGACATAAATTGTATATTCCTTGGAGGAATGATAATAAGCATGTTTAATATAATAGATGGAGCAAGGATCCATCAGTCCACAGGTCTTCCGGTAATTGCCATAACCTTCAATAGGTCTAGCGGAGTAGCGCATACAATTAAGAAGGTCTTTCCGAATGAATGGCAACCAAAGCTTCAGCAGTACCAAAATTTGGGCGAAAGACAACCTATCAAACTTCGAACCGGAAAATCAGTATTTGTGCGCCAATGGGGGTTGAGCCTGCTAAACTCTATTATCATACTTAATCATTTCACATTACAAGGTTCAATCCCGGAGCCTGTTCGGGTTGCCAAACTTATAGCTAGAGCAAGTATCAAAAAGGAAAAGGATGAAACATCTCAATAGTACGTGAAAGGCTACTTTGTAGACCTATCAAAAATTTGAACCTGTCGTTATCACTGGACTCGCAGGAGAAGTGATTAAAAGTCAAAACCCTGTTAACCCAAATTATGCACGTTGCATCTATCCTGGCTAGCTCAAGAACCTATACAATTTCTGCACTAGTTGCTCCTATTATTTTTGCCTTTATTTTGTATCCTGGTTCGTTTACTCTATCTTGGAATGAAGGCAGGGGGGGTTTTCTGTTTGTTCTTATCTTTATTGTATTTGAGCTACTTAGCGCTCCTAAACATAGTACAAGCACCAGGAGATTCTGCGTTGTATGTATTTTGTCTTTGTCTGCTATTTTTTACTTTGCATCACTAGGGTTGTTTGGATTTCAGGAAGTGATAAAATCCTCAGCTAGTGCTTATAATGTAGTCCTTCCAGATTCCTGGACATGGATGTGGGATTTCATTGTACTTGCTTTGTTTCTTGCCTCAGCTCTATTCGTTTTATTTGGTACAAGGTTTTTGAAAGTTGCTCCTGCGGCTATCATATATCTCGCAGGTAGTGCGATTATCCTTTCTCTGGATGCTTTTTTTCCTTATGATAGTCTTGGTCCACTTCAGATAATAGTACCATTCTATTTAGAAATAGACGAAGCTGTGACCAATTGGGTAGATAGACATATTATCGATCTTGGACCCGGGACTCCTGCTGCCGCTGAAGGTAATTCTCTGGTGCTGACAGGATTAAACGGCCCGTTTGCGTTAAGAGTTTATTGGCCCTCGGCCGGAGTACACAGTTTGATTATTTATTCAATTGTAATGCTCGCATTCCTTCTCAAAATACAAATACCTGTATACAGAAGAGTTGCCTATTTTGTCATTGGCACTTTTGGTACGGCAGCGGTTAATATAGTTCGCATAATATCCTTGTCTTTTTTTCCACTTTTAGTAACAAACAACATTCAAGAGTGGAAGGGATATCATTCTATAGCTGGAGAAGTCATGTTTTTGCCTTGGCTAATTGTTTATCTTATCACTATCTGGAACATAGAGCACAAAACAAAACTTTATGATACAAATGACAGCAATAATCCAAACTGATTCCTTTTTTACATTCCTAAAAGCTCTGGTGACTCTACTATATTAGAACTTTAAAAAGGAAATGTTTTCCGAATGTGATTTGTATATACGTAGTCATAGAGACTGATTCAAGTTTATCTCTGGGATTTGGTCAACAAAAAATCGCAGGTAGAGATGAGTCTTAGTTAAATACAGCTATCTTTACAATTCTGTTGGTAAGGAGGAGTCCAGTTGAATTTTAGTTAAACACACTTGCAGCGGGTATATCGATTAGAGGATTGGTCTAAATATACCTCATAGTCAAAGATACATTTTTTTCACCGATAGTTGTGTGTAAAGATGACATTGGAGTATCCTGTGCAATCCGAATCCGAAGGAATCAAACTTAGACCCGAGAAAATGGTTGTCGAAAAATTATATCATTGTATTCATGAAAACAAGGTTTTCTTGTTCTATAAAGATGAACAGGAGTTATTGCATTGCTATGAAGTTGAGGATCCTTCAGCACAAAAGGAAATCTTAGAAAATCCTACTTGCATAGAAGAAATACTAAGGAAATGTGCTAGTTCTGATTGAATCCTTAAATTAATTAACAAACATTATATTTCAGCAATGCTCTAGTTCCAGAGATGTCGACAGGCAACGCAAAAACCGATCTCAAGGCAAGTAATGAGGTTTTCATTGGAAAAAAGCCTTTAATGACATATGTAACAGCTACTTTGGTGCAACTTGCAAATGAGCCAATAGTGATCATAAAGGCGAGGGGAAAAAGTATAACAAGGGCAGTTGACGTGGCGCAGATAATTGTGAAACGGATGGATACATTAGGGTATAAAATTGGGCCAGTAAACATCGGCTCGGAGATAGTTAAGTCAGATGACGGTAGAACCCGAAATGTGTCTACTATAGAGATTTCAATTTCAAGGGAAAAATAAGAATTATTTGAACGAATATTCAGATATCAGGCGTCTTCCCAAAACTAAAGGAATAAACTAAGGGCTATTGTGGAATAAATAATATTCATACAACTTGTACCGCATCTTATGTTTTACGCATCTCGCAGCAAATTCTCCCATTATTTAGTTTCGCATACGTTCTTGTAGATACCAAATTAAACTAAGATATTATTGGCGCAGGCAAAGATTTAGAACTCAGTAAATATAATACGAAGCCCCTTTCCGAAATATTGATCTAATCATAGAGAGAACGTCAGTTGTCGAATCCAGATATTCTACCTTTGCATCCTCATTATGCTTTTGTGAACGGCCACTTGTCACTTGTATTATATATACTCCAGAAGGGCTCTTCGAAATGAACATTTTATACCGTTGACCGGATTTTTCTATCCTTACACCCTCATCTAGATCAAGTGTTTCTAATATGCGTTGTAATTCTTTTGCCCTGCAAATTTTATGGCCTCTCAATGCATTGTTATATTGTATAGCAAACAGGTAAAAAGTCTAACACTAGGAGAGGAGTGTTGGGCATATTTATGTTGTAAAATGCACGGGATTATATCGATTGGTTGATTGATTGATATCAGGGGCTCTCGTTCTTGGTCTCTGTCGCCTATCTCTTATAGAGAGAAGATGACCGTCGCAATTACGATACCGTTGGATACTTTTTGGTTGCTACACCCTATATTTTTCCAACTCTCCAATCGTAAGTTTTAAAAATACCTCTGCGCCGTTATACCCATCGACCTGCGACTTGGATATCTTGTATTCTTTTCGTGCACCCTCAGTTATAATTACTATTGAGTCTCCATCTATGGCGTCTACATTTCCAGCGTCTTGACCATCACTTGACCTCACATTTTTGTGTACGATCCTATCCCAATCCAATACTGCTGGTTCTGACATGCATCATCTACCAATATTATGTATATAAAATTTATTATAAAGTGAATTAGAATTGGTATATTCTCCGGTTCTTGATACATAGTACAATATCAATATCTTTACATTTTCTCTGTTTTTTGTGTAAATCCTGATTATAGGCTAAAGATTCAAAACTTGATCTGTCAAATAGGAAATAACTCCCCTGCATTAAGGCCTGAGGTAATAGATCTGTATCTACAACAGGAGAAACCAACAACATACCAAGCAGCAACCCTAGCGAAATAACATTGCCATAACTATTCCTGTCTTTTTTATGTCTCAAGCTTTTAGTTTTTTTGTTACTGCGAGCCACCTGTATAACTTGTCTCGACAGCTAGATCCTTGATAGCATTAATAAAGTTGAGATAAGTTGTACCCTGAAGTATCAGTTCACTTTAAGTTTTGCTTAACCAACTGTCAGGGTGAATTAGCTACTAACCCATTTTTTAGTGCAGACTCCAATAAAGGAGCGTTTATAATAGCTCCCCTGCCCTTGTTCTAAGCATATATTTGTGATTGAAAATCTTTGATACGCTGTCCAAAAGACATCATTACTTTGAGACCGGGCACAAAGCAGATCGCCTAGAGAAAAAGAGAAATTTCAAGATATTTGTATGCGGTCCGACAGTATATGACTATTGTCATCTTGGACACGCCCGGGTTTTTCTGTTTTATGACCTTGTGAGTCGCTTCCTGCGACTGCAGGGAAACGAGGTAACGTTTGTTATGAATATTACAGATATTGATCCAAAGATCTCAGCTCGAGCTCGACTATACGGATGTGCAACTGAAAAGATTTCTACGAGGTTTACGCATGAGCTTTACTTGGACCTTTCACAACTAGGCATAACCGGAATAAGCTTCGCTCGAGTTTCCGATTATGTGGTTGTGGCAAGACATCTTCTCTTGAAATTATTAGAAAAAGACATGGCTTACTCTCTTAATGGTAATGTGTATCTAGATACGTCTAGAACTCCATTATTTGGACAACTATCTGCTATGAGTAGGCACCAGTTGGAAGATATGAGGCTTGACGTGGCACCCAATAAGCGCAGTCCAAACGATCTTTTGCTTTGGAACACCATAGATGATATAGGTTACACGTATTATGATAAAATTCTTGGAAGCGGTTTCCCCTCGGCTCACTTGCAGGATCTGTCTGTGTTGATAGCTCTATTCAAAGGGAAATATCAGTTGCATGGAGGAGCGGCTGATTTGATTTACCCCCATCATGAGAGTATTCTGGGCCAACTTAATGCACTATCTTCGGTCAAACATTCAGTAGAATGCTGGACACATGTTGGTCTCCTCATGAATCATGGCAAGAAAATGTCTAATTCCCTAGATAATGCCATTCCGATAAGAAAAACTCTTCAGCATTACAATTCAAATATTGTTCGGATGTATATGCTTTCGGAACACTACAGAAAACCTATACTTTTTTCTGAGTCCAAACTTCGAGCATTTGAAAAGCTGGATAAAAAGATTTCAAAAATCGTCTCAGCTGCTATGATTGCAGAACCTATCAGCAATGGAGGGAATAAGTCCTTTGAACTCATGAAAAATTTTGTGAGCTATATTGAAAACGACTTTGATACTGTGAATGCTCTTCAGGTACTAACCGACATGGCTGAGGTTGCGAATGCTTCTGCTAGTTTTTTGGAGATTTTGCACATTCTTGGACTACATTACTAGGAGCCTTATAGAAGAAAATGAATCGGAATTTTCTGCTATTTGGAGTAAAAGGATTAGGCATTGTGGGTGTGCTGAGATATTCGTTAACAAGAACTTTCCAGGGGACTATTTCTTTAACAAAACTAAGATTATATCACCTTGCCTTGATATCTCCTCCCTAATATCAGGGGCAAAAAGAATCTTTTTCTACAACAGGCTGGATTGTTTCTTTCATATTCTTGACGATCCTTTATACCGTGACACGTATAACATACTTGAGCTCCAGCACTTTTATCACATCGATTCGATGTTGGTATTTTCTGTAAACCTAGAAGAACAACCTGCCGAACACAATAGAGCAGATTATGACCCAAACGTGTTCCAGGTGATTGCAACAGAGCCGTCTTTGATACATATATGGGTTGATTTATATTGTAAATCCTTTGAGATAGAGAATTGGAAACAACCAATACTTGACCTAATCATGTCAAGGTATCTCAATTTCGAATTGATTATATTAAAGGTAAAGTCAAATTCGGCAATTGTTCCTGCTGCTTGTGCTTTACTTTATTATTACAAAAGAGCAATGGGGCTTTATTGCCTCGGCACATTGCCTGAATTTAGAAGGAGGGGTCTAGCCATGCAAATTGTGAGGTCTTCAATTGACAGAGCTAGAACCAAAGGAATGAAGTTATTTTTCGTTCAAACATTTTTGAATGATGGTTTTGCCAATATCTATAATAAGGCAGGTCTGTGTCTGAAATACCGAAAAAGAATTTATGCTAATGCTCACATTTAGATTAAATAATTTCTCTATTTCACAAATACAATAAAGCCTCTTTCAGTCTAAGCAGATCTAGAAGGATATTTTCTGAGAGCGGGTTAGGTGCTGATTAGGTATGAACAACATACGTCGGCATTAATAGAATGTCATAAAATAATATTGATGCCAACCTTTACAGATAGGGGCTAGAATATATGATGTAAATGCCTTCAAAATACCCCAGGGATCCACTGACAAACCTTTCACTCAAGATAAGAGGATGCACCTTATGTAAGCTTTCAAGAACAAGGAAAAATGCAGTGGCCGGCGAGGGATCATGCTCTGCTAAAGTAATGCTTGTTGGAGAAGCGCCGGGTCGGCAAGAAGATTTAGAAGGCAAGCCATTTGTAGGTTACTCTGGAAGAATTTTGGATAGCGCATTAGCCAAGGCGGGAATCAAGAGATCAGATGTCTTCATCACTAATGTAGTAAAGTGTAGGCCTCCAAATAATAGGCGTCCAGAGAGCAATGAACTAATAGCTTGCATGGGACACTTAGAGAGACAGATATCACTTGTATCACCAAAAATAATATGTATTCTTGGAAGCACGGCATATCGTTCACTTCTAGGAGGAAAGTCCATAGTCGCAGATCGTGGTAAGATAGTTGAAAGAGGGGGTAAGAGATATTTTCTAACGGTTCATCCTGCTTCTACAATTTACAACAGATCTTTGCGATCTGCTTTAGAAAATGATTTGTCAATTCTTGCTAGAGAGGTAAGAAAAAAACCAAAAACGAATAAACAAAACAAAAACAAGTAGATGGCAGTAAGAGATGTAAGCTTTACTACGCCAGAAAGGAATTTTTGTAAAACGACAACACAGTCCAAAGGGATAGATTAATGCGAATCGCGAGAAAGGAACCACTACTTGAAGGTTCGCAGTTGTATGTTGTACTGCAGACCAAAACGGTGTGCTTCGTCCCTTATATGACGCAGCAACTTGAGCGCCTCGCTGGAGTTAGGAAGCCCGATGGGTTTTTTCAATAAATGGGTATAGACTTCTTCTTTTTCTTTAGCAAGCGAAATGCATGCAATGTCCAGTCCCAGTTTATTGATAGCGGTTAAAGCCGACCTAAGCTGGCCCATTCCACCATCAATTACTATTAGATCCGGCAACTGATCTTTGTCTGACAGTGGGGAGTAGCTTCGATTCACTATCTCAGATATCATGGCAAAATCATTTTGGCTAGATACTGTTCTGATTCTGAATCGGCGGTATCCTTCTTTATACGGTCTTCCATCAACAAATCTTATCCGTGATCCTACTGCAAACGTGGTTCCAAAATTCGATATGTCAAAACCGTCAATAATAGACGGAATGCTTCCAAGTCCAAGCTCTCTTTTGAGTTCCAAAACTGAAGCCTGGTTTCCTCCTTTGTGCGTTATATTTAAATTTCGAAGGATCAAGTTCATGAGATCTTTTTTTTCTTTATTATGAAAGTTGTTAGATATCCTGACAATTCTTACGTCATGCTCACATAGTTTTTCAAGTGAAGACTCCAACGTCCCTTTGGATTCTGGTTCTTCATTTACATAGATATATCTGGGGACCGAAGGAACTGAGGTGTAATACTGCAACAGAAAGGTCTCAAGTGAATTGTCGCCGATAAGTTCAAAATCGAATTTTCTCCTATCCATGATGACACCGTGTTTTCTACTAAGGATAATCAAATGAGCCATTCCTTTGGCCTCGTCTTTTATAATTCCGACATACTCCTCCTCAGAAGGGTTTTTACGACTAACTTTTTCCATATTTTGCTTGACCCGTAGATTTTCTAATCGTCTCAATGTATCACGAATATCTTTCGCCTTTTCATACTGTTGTAATGCAGATGAACTTCTCATTTCTTTCTCCATTCGCATCATAAATTCTTCCATGCTTTTCTTTCCACTCAATATATCTTGAAGCAATAACACATTTTCCTGGTATTGTAATGCTGTCACATTTTCTATACAAGGAGCATCACAATTTTTTATGAAATATTGTAAACATGGTTTTCTTGGAAGCCTATTGCAAATCCTTATTTTGAAAAGTTTCCTTAGCAGACCCACAGTCAGAAACTTAGAGCTCCCCTTTACAAAGGGGCCGAATATCTTTCCTTCTGGCCCGCTAAACTCTCCTCTTCGGTTTCTTCTTGCAACTAGTAATCTAGGGAATAATTCCTGAGTTATTTTGAGATAAGTATAGCGCTGTTGATCCTTTAGCTCAATGTTAAATATAGGTCTGTACCTTTTGATAAGATTGGATTCTAATAAAAAGGCCTCAATCTCATTATCCGTAGTTACAAATTCTACGTCTGATATCCTAGCGACTAGTTTCTGGGTTTTCCAATTCATATCATGATGAGTGCTGCCATCACTTTCATAGTTCTTCGAAAAGTAAGAGAAAACTCGCTTCCGCAGATTCTTTGCTTTCCCTATGTATATAATATTCCCGCTATTATCTTTCATAAGATAAACACCTGGCTCTGGTGGTAGATCCTTTATATGTTGAGGTTTGATTCTAGTTGCTACCAAATCAGTTGGGAAACAGAAAGACGACATTATACCTTTCAACTTGTCTGTAATAATTCACGAATCTTTAGCTTAGACTTTAAGTATTCTGCAGTGTAACTACCTGTATTAGCAGCAAGTTCCGATGGAGTTCCCGCTGCCACTATTTGACCTCCTTCCTCACCTCCATCAGGACCCAAATCTATTATCCAGTCAGCACTTGCAATAACATCAAGATTGTGCTCAATAATAATGACTGTATTCCCCATCTCAACAAGTCTATCAAGTATATGCAAGAGCTTATCTACATCGGCAAAATGAAGTCCAGTTGTAGGTTCATCGAGAATATACAGTGTCTTTCCCGTATCCCTGCGAGAGAGCTCGGCAGCCAGCTTAATTCTCTGTGCTTCTCCGCCAGATAGCGTTGTAGCAGATTGACCTAAATGGATATACGAAAGACCTACATCATTTAATGTTCTAAGCTTTCTCTCGATAGTTGGCATGTTTCCGAAAAATGATAAAGCCTCTTCTACTGTCATAGACAGCACATCAGAAATAGATTTTCCCTTAAATCTAACAGATAGGGTCTCAGAGTTGTACCTCTCTCCTTTGCACTCGTCGCATTTGACGAAAACATCTGGCAAGAATTGCATCTCTATTTTCTTAACACCTGCGCCTTCGCAAGCATCGCATCTTCCGCCTGGAACATTAAATGAAAATCTTCCAGCCTTATATCCCATTTCTCTTGCCCTAGGAGTTCTTGCAAATAACTCCCGAATCGGGGTAAAGGCATTGACATATGTTGCTGCATTGGATCTGGGAGTTCTGCCTATTGGAGACTGGTCAATTCCAATTATCTTATCGATATAGTCTACACCAGAAATTGAATCATGTTTACCTGGGATTTCTTTGGACTTATAAAAATGCTTAGATAGCGCCCTAAACAATATATCATTCACTAGGGTTGATTTCCCCGAACCGGAGACCCCTGTAACTACAGTCATGCATCCAATAGGAAAAGATGCATTAATTGATTTCAAGTTATTTTGTCTGGCACCATTAACTGTAATCCAATTGTGAAAGTCTCGCTGTTCTCTCTGACGTGAAGCAGTTTTCTCTCCTCTAAGGTATTCCCCAGTAATAGAGCCTTCTCTTTCTAAAACTTCAGTTATAGTCCCGTTTACAATGATTTTTCCGCCATGGACTCCAGCACCGGGGCCGATATCTACAATCCAGTCCGCACTGCGTATAACCTCCTCATCATGCTCCACTATTATCAATGTATTGTCAAGGTCACGTAGTTTTCGCAGGGTTTCAATTAACTTGGCATTGTCCCTCTGATGCAATCCTATGGTGGGTTCGTCTAACACATAAAGGACACCGGTAAGGTTTGAACCTATCTGGGTAGCTAGACGTATGCGCTGCGATTCTCCTCCTGAGAGGCTTGCTGTATTTCTGTTCAAAGTCAAATAACCCAATCCTACATTATTTAGAAAGTCAAGCCTTGATGTTATTTCCTTAAGTATAGTCCTTGACACATATCTTTCAGTGTCACTTAATTGCAGTGATGCAAAGAAACTTCTACAATTCTCAATTGAAAGGTCGCAAATCTCCATAATAGACTTGCCTTGTATCTTTACTGAGAGTGCTTTATCATTTAACCTTCTTCCGTCGCATCTATCACACTTGCGTTCTCTCATGAATTCTTGCAGACTTTCCCTCTTTGCATCTGATTCAGTTTCCTTGTAAGTTCTCTCCAAATTCGGAATTACACCTTCAAATGATCCCCGATATTCCCATGTAGAATCAGAGTGCTTGGATTGGTACTTATAATGGATATCTTGGCTTGTACCGTATAGAATAGTTTTTAGCTGCTTATCAGTCATTTTCGAAATTGGCATGTTAAGCGTGAAACCCAGCCGTTTTCCTACGTCGCGCAACATCGAAGTGCGAAATGATGCAAAATAACCAGACCAAGGTTTTATTGCCCCTTCTAGTATACTCTTCGAGGGGTCTGGGATAATTAGGTCGGGGTCAAACTCTATTCTTAATCCTAAGCCATTGCACTCTTTGCAAGCTCCAAAAGGCGAATTAAAAGAAAAGGTCCGTGGCTCCAACTCTCCCAAACTTATCTCACATGTAGGACATGCATTTCGCTGTGAATACAGCTTATCGTCCGGATCACCGATAAAAGAGGCTATCATAGTCCCTTCTCCCACCTTGAGAGCCGTCTGGACAGATTCAAATAACCTGCTTCTCTCCTCCCATATGGGGTTTAGTCTATCGACTATTACTTCTATTGTATGTTTTTTTTGCTTGTCTAATGGTGGATATGCAGATATTTTACTTGCGATTTTTTTACCAAATGCTTGGCTTCCTTCTGGGATTTGTTCGCTCTCGTCTTCCAAGCTAACAATCTGGCCGTCAAGTCGGATGCGAGAAAAACCATCCTGTTGTAATTGCTGAAACAATTTTTCATAAGTTCCTTTTTTTGCCTGAACTATTGGAGCTAAGATCAAAGTCCTTTTGTTTTCTCCCAATCTCAATATTGAATCTGTTATTGAGTCGGCGGACTGGCTCGTAATTTTTCTCCCACATACAAAGCAATAAGGTACGCCTATCCTCGCGAAAAGCAGTCTGAGATAATCATAAACCTCTGTTACAGTACCAACTGTAGAACGAGGGTTTTTGCTAGTTGTCCTTTGTTGAATAGATATTGCAGGAGACAATCCATCAATAGAATCAACATCGGGCTTTTCCATCAGTTCCAGAAACTGCCTAGCATAAGCAGAGAGTGACTCCACATATCG